>DAISWV010000071.1:0-7352 GCA_036826195.1 Peptococcaceae bacterium
CACTGTATGAAATGTTAGAAGAACCAATATAAATCTCGTTATATTCTTTTTCATCTTCTACATAATGAAATAAATAAGCCTTTGGATGAAACGAACGACGTGATTCACTGTAAAAGCGCAAATCCAGTTCATCCCCTAATTCATTTCGCAGTAAATATAATGGAGAAGGCTGTGTAATCTGCAGACAATTTCCGGTTAATATCCGAATAGATGCGCCTCTTTCCTGCGCCGCCTTCAGATCAGGCAATATCAGTTTTACTCCGCTCTCCATCAAAAACGATACAATAATATCAATTCTGTCTGCCCGTTCCATACTGTTTTTTAACTGTTTATAGAGATGATTACTGTCTCCTGTAATCGCATTTCCGATTTTGTTCATAATAATTCCCGCTTTCGTGCTATGTTGAAAACTGTATATAAAAGTGCGAATTTTGTTTTATTTTATCACAATTTTAAATATCCGAAAACAACAAAAAAAGAGCCGCTGAAAATCATTCAGCAGCTCTTTTAATTCGGCACAACGGCTCTGACAGAGAATTAACCGTTGATTTTGTCTAATTCGAATGCATCGTGTAATGCCTGCATTGCTTTTTTTGGTGTATCGTTTTCTTTTTCGATGATACAGGATACTTTGATTTCGGATGTACTAATCATCTGAATGTTGATTTCATTCTGAGCCAGTACGGAGAACATTTTTGCAGCAACCCCTGTGGAGCTTACCATACCTGCACCTACGATGGATACTTTTGCAACATTGGTAGAGGATACGATGTCGGACATGCTCATTTTGTTTTTCAGTTCGTGCAGAACTTCCAGAGCATTGTCTACTTCATCCAGCGGAACAGTGAACGCGATGTCGTTCATGTTGTTGCGCATAGCACTCTGTACAATCATATCCACGTTAACGTTGGCATCTGCCAGAGCCTGGAACACTTTTGTTGCGGAGCCAGGTTTATCCTCCAGGTCAAAGATACCGATTTTTGCTACTTTCTGGTCGCAGGCTACGCCTGTTACCACAAATTCTTTTTCTAACTGATCTCTATTTACCACGAAGGTTCCCTCCTTGAAAGTTTCATAACTGGAGCGTACGCTTAATTTTACGCCGTGCATTTTTGCGATTTCAACAGAACGCGGATGCAGAACTTTTGCACCCAGGCTAGCCAGTTCCAGCATTTCATCATGTGTAATCATAGCCAGTTTCTGTGTATTCTGCACCATACGAGGGTCTGCTGTATAAACGCCGTCTACGTCGGTGTAGATTTCACATAAATCAGCACCGGTTGCAGCCGCTACCGCTACCGCTGTGGTGTCAGAACCGCCGCGGCCTAATGTTGTGATTTCGCCTTCTTCGGTAATCCCCTGGAAGCCTGCTACGATAATAACTTTGCCAGCATCCAGTTCTTTGCGGATTTTATCGGTTTTAATATAGTTGATTCTGGCTTTCATATGAGCATCGGTAGTCATGATACCCATCTGGCTGCCGGTCATGGAAACCGACGGAATCCCCAGATCATTCAGCGCCATTGCCAGTAACGCGATGGAAATCTGTTCCCCGGTGGATAACAGCACATCCATTTCACGTGTTGGAGGGCGTTTTTCGAATTTTTTTGTCATGTCAATCAGTTTATCGGTTACACCGCTTGGAGCCGATACGGTGATAATCATATCATGCCCTGCATCGCGGAAACTTTTAATATGCTGCGCAACATGTTTTACACGGTCCACATCTTTTACAGAGGTACCGCCGTATTTTTGTACAATCAGTGCCATTCTTGTCTCTCCTATCCCTCAATCATCTCTGCACCATTTTGAACTGGATGCAGTGCAGTGATTTTTGCAGTTACGCCTTTTTCTTTTAACAGGTCAGCCAGCGAAGAAAAGTCTTTTTCGCCGTCGCTCACTAAAAGAATGGTAGGCCCTGCGCCGCTGATGGTTACATTCAGCGCTCCCAGTGCTTTCGCCTGAGGAATTAATTCTTCCATGCCTTTGATTAACGGCATGCGGTACGGCTGATGAAGTCTGTCGTCCATCGCCAGTGCCAGCTGTTCCAGATTACCGGTATGCATAGCATCTACTAAAAGCGCCATACGCCCGATATTGAATACCGCATCTTTCATGGAAAGTTCTTTTGGTAAAACCTCCCGCGCCTCTCTGGTTGCCAGCGGATAATCAGGAATGATTACCGTGCAGTGCAGATTGGACGGCGGTGTAATTTTACGGTAAAACACCTTACCGTTTTCATCTAATCCACTGATTACAACGCCACCTAATAAAGCCGGAGCAATATTATCCGGATGCCCTTCAAACTGCAGAGCAACATCTAACAGTTCGGCATCGCTTAAAGGATTGCCCAGAACCTCATTGGCCACCTTCACACCGCCAATCAGCGCAGCGGAACTGCTGCCTAAACCGCGGGAATACGGCACGTTGTTTTCAAAGTGCATTCTGATACCAGCCACCGGCTTCTGTACGTAGTCAAATACAGCGGCGTAGGCTTTATAAATCAGATTATTCTTACTTAAATCAATACTGCCAGCTTCCCCGTCAGAGGTCAGCTCACAATATCCGATTTCGTCAACTGGTTCAAAATCAATATAATTGTAGAAATCAAAGGCCATGCCTATACAGTCAAAGCCCGGTCCCATATTGGCTGTTGTAGCCGGGATCCGCATACGTCTCACGGAAATCCGCTCCTTTTGCTTTATACAGAATATACACGGATGATTGCAGAAATTTCTTTCAGAATCGGCATTGCTTTCAGCGATGCTACTGCAGTCTGGAAATCGCTTTCCAGTACATTTTCAGTAATCAGCACCATTTCCGCTACATCGTCCTGCACGTTTTTCTGAACGAACTGCGCGATGCTTACGTTGCACATACCGAATGCACTTGCAATGTTTGCCAGTACACCTGGGCGGTTCTGTGCCTGCATGCGGATAAAGTAGCTGCTTCTGCACTCATCAATGGATTTGATTGGAATTTCTTTGTAGCAGGTACAGCGGATACGACCTTTGCAATTGTACTGAATATTACGTGCAATGTCCATTACATCCCCTACAACAGCACTTGCTGTAGGCAGTTCACCGGCACCGCGGCCATAGAACATAACATCATCCACCGCATCCCCGTGTACGAATACCGCATTAAAGGAATCGTTTACGGTTGCCAGCGGATGTGCGCTTGGAATCAGCATTGGATGAACACGAACTTCAATTCCGTCATTTTCGCTGTGGCGTGCCACACCTAACAACTTAATAGTATACCCCATTTCTGTTGCATACGCAATATCTTCTGCAGTCAGTTTTGTAATCCCTTCCACATAAACATCATCTAATACCACACGGGAATTAAATGCAATCGAAGCCATAATTGCCACTTTACGAGCCGCATCCAGCCCTTCAATATCGGCAGTAGGGTCCGCTTCTGCATAACCCAGCTCGGTTGCCTTAGCCAGAGCTTCCTGGAATGTCATACCTTCCAGAGTCATTTTGGTTAAAATATAGTTGGTGGTGCCGTTTACAATCCCCATAACTTCGCTGATATTGTTGGCAGCCAGACACTGTTTTAATGGACGGATAATTGGAATCGCCCCTGCAACCGCTGCTTCAAACAGGAAATCACAGCCGTTTGCAGCTGCTGCATCCAGCAATTCCTTGCCATGTACAGCCACCAGGTCTTTATTGGCGGTAACAACACTTTTCCCTTTGTTCAGTGCAGCCAGAATGCATTTTTTCGCAAAGTCAATACCGCCCATTACTTCAATTACGATATCGATTTCTTCGTCGTTTACGATATCTTCGTAGTTGCCTACCACTTCAATATCTTCACGCACTCTTGCTTTAGCATCCGGAATCGCATCTTCCCGAACCAGAATTTTTTTGATTTCCAGTCTGGTGCCGATTTTATGCGGAAACTCTTCTTTCTGATTTTCAATTACTTTATATACGCCGGTACCTACAGTCCCCAGACCCATTAAGCCTACTTTTAATACTTTCTCTTCCATGTTGGTTGTGCCCCCTTAATTTTGCTGTCCTACAATTTCTACATGCAGCACGCCGCTGAGATGTTCCATAATATCAATCACAGTCTCTAAACTCTGTTCCATCTGCGCTGTTTCAAATGCAATGGTGGCAATCGCCACATTCTGAATCGGAATTCCCTGATTAATGGTCAGAATATTGCAGTTGGCGCGGGCAATGGTATTGATACAGTTGGATAAAATCCCTGCCTTGTTGTCCATAGAAATCTGTAAGGTAATAATTTTTGCTTTTGTCGCCTCATAAAACGGAAAGACTCCGTCACGATACTTATAGAATGCACTGCGGCTTAAGCCCACTTCTTCAACCGCGTCATTGACGGTCATATCTTTATGCTTTGCCAGCAGTTCTTTAATTCTAGCCGTTTTCAGGATTGCTTCCGGCAGAATTGCTTCGTCTACAATATAAAACTTGCCTTTTTCTTTATTCATTTCAGACATATTCTTGTACTCTCCCGGTGGATATTTTTCCTTGCATACAAGACATTTTATGCTTTTCCGCCGGCTTTGTCAATGAAAAAATACGCCATAGAGAGACAAAAGTGCACATCGTCCATAAAAAATTTTTTTATCTCCATAAACCTCATTATACGGTATACAAAATCCCTGCAAAAGCTATCTTTGCCTGCATTCTGTCCAAATTCGGTTTGACAGTCTTTTTTTTTAATAGTATAATTTTTAGAGGTATGATTATAATTTTTAATCGATACCTGTTTTGAAGATAATGGATTATTAAGTAACGTATTCAGTAACGATACACGAAATACACTTTGACGGATGAAAAGAGGTATACACAATGGCAAATGATCATGGCGAACAGATTAGAATTGTACAGGAAACCGTAGCCGGTAAAGAAATTACTTTCGCACACGTAATGGGCGGCCCTGCTCCGATTATTTATCAGAAACTGGGCTTAAATCCGCAGCTGGATTACAGTGCAACTGCAATCGGTATTATGAATATGACACCGCCTGAGTCGGCTGTTATCGCATCGGATATTGCAGTAAAAAGCGGCAATATCTATCTGGGCTTTGCGGACCGCTTTACTGGCACCCTGATTATCACCGGCGATATTTCGGAAGTAACCTCCGCTCTGACCGAGGTTGTAAACTATTTCCGCGATGAACTGGGCTATGTAGTCTGCAAAATTACCAAACGATAGGAAGTGCAGCAATGGCACGTATAAAAAAAGAAGAACTGCTGGAAAAAATGTTCGGCGACAACTACGAGCAGCTTAAAAACAGACGGCTGCGTATGACCCGTGTACGTGTACCCGGCAAGGAAGTCTGCCTGGCTCATGTGCTCACACCAACGGATCCTTCTATTTACCAGAATCTAGGGCTGCATATCGGTGTGCACGAAGGCGAAGACCATACAGGGGAATCGCTGGGGCTGGTACGTGTAACACCGTGGGAATCGGTAGTAATTGCAGCAGATGTAGCTGCAAAAAGTGCCGATATCCAGATTGGTTTTATGGATCGCTTCTGCGGCTCCCTCATTATTACCGGTGCACTGGCCGATGTAGAAATTGCAGTAAACGAAGTTATGCGCTTTATGGTGGATGTTATGGGCTTCCGCCCGTGTGAAATCCACAAAAGCTGACCGTATACAGTTTTGTAGCAAAGGGATTGTATCAACATGAAAAAACTATTTCTGATGGGTCGAAGCGAAGCCGGAAAAACCTCACTTACCCAGGCGCTAAAAGGCGAAGACCTGCATTACGAAAAAACCCAGTATGTCAATACTTCCGCCGATACCATCGATTCTCCAGGCGAATATGCCGAATCCAAAGTCTGCGGTGTGGGGCTTGCCTGCTTTTCCTTTGAGGCCGATGTCGTAGCCATTGTACAGGCTGCCGATGAACCGTTCAGTCTGTTTGGAGCCAACTGCCGCTCCTTTATTCTGCGGCCGTTAATCGGCATCATCACCAAGGTAGACTCCCCTTACGCCAATATCCCAATGGTGGAATTGTGGCTTAAAAATGCCGGCTGTGAACGCATTTTTATGATCAACAACGTAACTCGCGAAGGCATCGATGAATTAATGGAGTATCTGGCCGATGACCCTCCTGCAATTACATGGGAGCAGGCACGTTTTAAACAAAGCCTGGGGCTTAACGACTGGGATCCGCTGCCGGAAGGCGTAGAATATCCGGAAGCAATACGCTAATAAAATAACACAGCATACAAACAAGGCACTGCCTCTGGATTATATCCATCGGTAGTGCCTTTTCTTTTATATTCAGATAATAATGCAAATCAGCCCGCCGCTGCCGTCGTTGGTGATACGGCGTACGGCCTCCTGCAGTTTATGCTGTACGTTTTCGGGCATTTTCTGCAGTTTCCCTTCCATATTTTCACGCACCAGGTCATGCAGAGATTTGCCAAAAATATCGTACTCCCACATGGCCTGCGGATTCTGCTCAAATTTATCGCTCATGTAGCGCACCAGGTCTTCACACTGCTTTTCAGAACCCATCAGCGGTGTGATTTCTGTCGTTACATCGGAACGAATAATATGCAGCGTTGGGGCACTGGCTTTTAAACGCACGCAGAAGCTGCCTCCTTTTTTGGTCATCTCCGGCTCTTCCAGCACCATATCCTCCATGGTTGGTGTTACCATGCCATAGCCTTTTTCTTTTACATCGCCCAGCGCACATTCCAGTTTATCGTATTCTTTTTTCGCAAAGGCAAATTCTTTTGTGTTTTTTAGAATATCATGCAGCCCTGCAACTTCTACTCCGCTTACCTCCTGATAAACTTTATAGAACAGTTCATCCTCGGCGGCCATTTCAATGCAGGCTACACCGGTCGCTAAATCCATGTGATCCAGTACAATGTCTTTTACAAAATCGTAGGCTGCCAGGCACTGAATAGACTGATCGATATCGCGCAGCCGCTTGACTTCACTGATAGCACCGTGTACAGCATCTTCAAATTTTGCGCGCAGCCAGTGATTGCAGTCTAAATCTTCAATCCATTGCGGAAGCCCGATGTTGACTTCCGATACCGGGAACTCAAAGAGGATCTCCTCCAGAATATTCATAATGCCCTCTTCATCCAGCCCTGCTACATTGGCAGGCAGTACCGGCACCTGATATGCCTCCTCCAGCTCTTCAGCCAGACGCAGAGTATCCTCATGTTCCGGATGACAGCTGTTCAGCACAACAATAAAAGGCTTGTTTAGCTCTGTCATCTCGTTTACGACACGCTGTTCTGCTTCTACATACGCCTCGCGCGGCAAATCCGTAATGCTGCCGTCTGTTGTGACTAAAATCCCCATCGTCGAGTGATCACTGATTACTTTTTTGGTACCG
>DAISWV010000072.1:0-7265 GCA_036826195.1 Peptococcaceae bacterium
CCTCCTGTTCCTGTTTTCTGTCATTAAAATAAATGGTATTTCAGATATCGTTCCTTCATTGATGAAAGATATTTCCTGCTGATTGGCACTTCTTTCTGAATGTACTGAAATTGTTTCTTCAGCTTAAAACTGCTTTGCAGAATCGATTCCACGTAATCTAGATTCACAATATAACTCTGGTGACAGCGTGCAAACTGCACATAATCTCTAAGTTCTTCTCCTATCTGATCTAATCTCATAAGTGCTGTATGCCGTGTGCCATCGTTCATTACAATATCAATATGGTGTAATCGGCTCTGAAGCAGAACAATCTTTTTGCACGAAAGTACCGTGTTCTCTTTTTCAATGGTTTTAATTGATAGCTTTCCGTAGCGCTGTTCATGTTTTTGCACACAGCGCTGTATTACATTGTCCAATTCCCTGATTACTACTGGCTTAACCAGATAATCAAAAGCTTCAACTTTGAACGCATCCCGCATATACTCCTGATAAGAGGTTACAAACACAATCAATGCTTCACATTCCCGTTCCCGAAGCTTCTGCGCCGTTTCCATTCCTGAAAGCTCTGGCATATCAATATCCAGAAAGACAAGGTCAAACATTCTGACGAGCTCACTTTCCAGCAGTTCATTGCCGCTGCTGTATGCTGTAATCGATATATCTGAAATATCACGCATTGCACATACTTCTTTTATCTGTGCCTTCAATAACGTCAGCTGCCCCAAATCATCGTCACAGATTCCAATTTTCATACGATCGCCCCCTGCTGCTTCTGTATTAGTGTTGCACTGTCATTATAGCACAACTGATTTCTCATATATGAATTCTGCATAAATTGCAGAAAATCCGCATAATTGACACAAAAATAGCCGGCAGATTGCCGGCTGATAATATTCTGTTTTCCTGCTGTACTAGTTGCGGAACACGTGAAACACATCTTTATTCTATTCTTCTTCCACCAGAGCAAAGCGCTTTACCACGCTTTTGTCAGGCAGGGTGACATCTTCTAAAAACATGGCTAACGGCCGTGCCCAGATGCCAAAATCACCGTATAATGCCTGATAGATAACTAGTTCTTCTTCGGTTTCCGTATGCTTCGCCACATGAAGCACTTTGTATAGCTTGTCTTTATAATGACGGTAGGTTCCATTTAACACTAATTCATTCATAACTATGCCTCCTTACAGCGGCAGAAATGCCCAGGCAACTGCAATTACTAATGCTGGAAGCATATTGGCCACACGAATTTTGAGGTTCCATAACAGATTTGCACCGACACAAAAAATCATAATGGAGCCTACCAGAGATAAATTGCTAAGAGCTGCTGCTGTCATCATCGGTTCGATAAACTTAGCCAAAAGGGTAATACTTCCCTGAAACAGCGCTACCGGTACTGCGGAAAACATACAGCCTTTCCCCATAGATGCGGTCATAATCATAATAATGATTAAGTCTAATACTGCTTTTGCAGCCAGGGTGGAATAATCACCGCTGATACCATCCTGAATGGCGCCCACCACAGCCATTGCACCAATACATACGGTTAAAGAGGCTGTTACAAAACCGTTTACAAACCCTGCATCACCGGTGCTTCCGGTTTTTACTTTCAGCCATTCACCGAACCGCTCCATATGATAATCTACATTAATCCACTCACCGATTAAGGAACCGATTGCAAAGCTGCCAATCATCATCATGGTACCGCCGCTGGATAGTTTTCCATCGGATACAGTCATCATTTCCTGCAGAGCTCCACTGATACCTAAAAACAGTACACAGACAGCAGTTGCAACCATTAATGTATCCTGATATCGTTTTTCCAGACGGTTACCGAAAAGCATCCCCAGAACACCGCCTAAAAGAATACCTCCTACATTGATTATTGTTCCTAAGCCGAACATGGATATCTCCCCTTTCATTTGCAGGCTGTTATAAATACTTAATAACGCTTGCTTTTTATCAAAGCAGAACTAACAGCTGTTCTGTCACAAATACTACAAAAACAGCTCCAAGTGCAACTAATGTAAGCCCATGATTTTTATACGCCAGAAAGATTGCCATCATCATACCGGTAATGGCAGAAATCATACTCGATGTGGAATATAAAATAGCAGGCAGTGTCATTGCTGCTAAAACTGCGTAAGGTACATAATACAGAAACGATTTGATAAACCGGTTCTGTATTTTACGACGCATAAAGGTTAACGGTAAAAAACGCGGAATGTAGGTTACAATGGCCATCACAGCCACTGCAATTAACACGTATGTCATATTATAAGTGTGTGCCATATCTTTATGCCTCCTCTTCCTCGTCTTTTACGGGCCATTTAACAGCCGCAATGCTGCTGGCTGCAACAGCACAGATAATAATTACCCAACCACTGGAAAGCTGATTTAATACCGGCAGATAATAAAACAGACAACTAATACCAGCTGCGATAGCAATTACACAGGCAAGCGCTCGCTCGGTACGTGCCGGAGGAATAATTACTGCCAGAAACATTCCGTAAATAGCAATGCCTAATGCACTGCGAACCATATCCGGCAAAAGCGATACCGCTGTTGCACCAATAAGTGTGCCTAATGCCCAGCCCCAAAACGGAAGTGTCATCAGGCCAAGAAAATACATAAACGGTATCTGCCCTTTATGCTGCATACTCACGCCAAAAATCTCATCGGTTACCCCGAATGACATAATCAGACGCTGCGGCACAGGCAAAGCCGGATCAATTTTCTGCGAGAGTGATAAACTCATCAAGAGATAACGAATATTGATAACAAATGTTGTAAGACCAATCTCAAACAGGTTCCCGCCGCTTATAATCAGTGCAGTACCGGCAAACTGTCCTGCTGATGTGAGGTTTGTCATAGAAATCAGCACCGCAATCCAGAACGGCAGATCGTTTTCCGTACACATAAGACCAAATGTTACACTGACCGACAAATAACCCAGACAGATTGGTATCCCGTTTCGCAAACCATGCATATATGCAGATTTCATAGTTCCAGACAAAACAATGCGCCTCCTCGTGTGTCTGTGCAGAAAATGTGAAGATACTGAAAATATACTTCTTTTCTGTATATTTATACAATGCAGCACCCTATAACTTTCTGCATCCATTACATATTTTTGTTGAAAAAAAGCCCACTGACTGGTTTTCGCAGGCAGTAGGCAATGTCTTGTCTATGCAATATATGATTGTATAACTTTCCGAAATATTTGTCAACCGCTAGTCTTTAATCAGAACCACATCAGTGCTGTGTACCAGATACACTTTACCGTTCATCTTCACCTGAATCTGATCACTGTCAGTATAATCAGTCCAGCTATCTACTTTACCTTCCACGACATCACCATTCGGCAGCTCGATAATCGCGCGGTCGTAAGCATACGTCAGGTCGATAATCGTACGGTTATAAAAATTCTCACTGATGATATATCCCGCACCAGCTAACAGTGCTATCACCAGTAACACAATCAGAATCATTGTCAGTTTCTTTTTCACAGATAAACACCTCCTGCATCAATATATCTTTCTGTCGTTTATTATAACAGGCTGTTCACAAAAAGAAAAGATGCAAAACAGAATCCTATTCGGCAATCATTTCTACCTTAATTCAAGAGACAGTCCTGTGTAATGATTTAGCCTATAAGCTGCAGCCAGGCCAGTACAGTACCGACGATGGTCAGCAAAAGCCCTAAAACGGTCAGCATATTGGCAATTTTGTTGGTGCGGGTCTGATACATTAAATCCAGCTCGGATTCTAAAAGCTCCAGCAGATACTTGATTTTATCGATAATCGGCGTAATCTGCTGACTGTTCAGTATAACCTTTTCCAGCTCACCTAGTTCCGTCATATCAATATTTTCCACGCGGTTCAGAGTGGCAATCAGCTCCCGGCGATAATCTTTGGTGCGCTGGATGTCATCCCGGAAGTTGCCGGTGCGGCTCTGCTGAAACGACGCCTGAAACTCCAGAATGCGATGGGCAATGGTTTTCATGGCATAACCAGTTCCACCGCATAAATAATGCCGTGGTTCACACCGGCCACTGCCGGGTTCAGTACAAAATATGGATTCATGCCGCCGTAATAGGTGCCCCCAAAACTGGTCTGATTTTCCCGATAGCGCTTCGCCGCTGGGGAATCAACCAGATTCAGCAGCAGGAAGTTGCTGCCAAAGGTGATAAACTCCACAAAATCACGACTGCTCCAGTCGGGCTGAATGCGCGCCTCGGCCAGTTCGGCGGGTATATGGTTCCAGCCTTCGTCGCCGCTGATAATGCCGTACATGCGAGGCTTCTCGTTTTTCATAATATACAAAACATCCTCCATCTGCCCGAACCGATTCAGTTCAATCAGATGAGCCAGCTGACCGTGTTCGCCGTAGAAATTCATTTTTTTCAGAAACTGCTGATACATCTCATGTACCGACAGCGACACACCCCATGCATCAAAATGAATCTTTGCGCCGTTGCTGTTGCAGTGGTGCAGATACACCATCTGCGATGTAGGGACATCGCGAAACTGCAGGTTAAAGGTCAGTTTTCCGATATTGATTTCCGGAAATGCGGTAAACATCACCTGCATCTGATGAACAGCAGCCTTGTCCATATGCACCGGCTCGTTGCACAAAAGCGCCCGCCAGCATTCAAAGGGCAGCCCGCCGCCGTGCAGAAACTGCTGAACCGTTTTAAAATCCTGAAAAACCGGCGAATCATCATCTTCCATCCCTGCATGCGGATAGGCCTGCTTTAAGTTCTGTCGCAGCTTTGCCATTCGCTGCTCTGCCTCCGATTCCGGAAACAGCGTAAAATAAAGAATATAGCTGATTTTGCCGTCAAAGGTAACGTCGTCCCCGTGAATGATATAAGATGCCATAGCCTCACCCCTTTCTCTCTTGTTTCCTTTCTTATTTCATAAGCATCTCTTTACGAATCATTGCGATAAACCGGTGAATCGGCTCGCCTGCGTTTTTGCGGTAAACGGCCACATGCACCAGTTCCGGCACAACCTGATTCATAAGCCCTTCAAATTTCAGTGCTACATATTTCTTACTGTTAAAGTAATACTGATACGCCAGCCCGCTCATTAGCGTAATGGCCCCAGCCTTCTCCATCATGCTTCGGTGAAAGTCGGCGTCATTAGAGCAGATGACGTTATTTAAATAGATATGCTCCCGCATGGTCTCTACCGGAATGATGTTATAAAGCGTCTTTGCCGCCGCCTGATTAAAATCCAGTTCTGTAATCACTGTTTTTTCGCCGCTGTACTGGCGCCGATCCATAACAGCCACCATATCATCCCGCATCAGCAGTTCCATTTCCAGCATATCGGGATGCTCGTCCAGCTTTCGCTGAAGTTCTCTGCCGTTAATAGTCATAAGCCCGATATCACTGATACCGCTGCGGACATTGTGCAGCACATCATCCACATCTGGGAGGGATACCACATTCACCTGCACCGCTACCTGCTGCGCATGCAGTTTTGCAATCAGATTGGGCAGCACCAGATTGGTTACCGAAGAGGTAGAGCTAATCTGCATACTGATTTCCTCTGTATCCAGCGCAATCTGACTGTCGCGGATTTCCTGCCGCAGATAGGCCTCCTCATCCAGCACAAGCTGGGCAAATTTCAGCACTTTCTCTCCCATAGGCGTTAAACGCACCCCCAAATTGGTGCGCACCAGAATATCCACACCCAGCTCCTTCTCCAGCTGTTTGATGCTTTTACTTACGGCCTGCTGGGTTGCATACATACGCTGCGCCGTTCCGGTAATGGAACCGGTCTGTGCAATATCCACCAGGCATTTTAACTGTTCTAGCCGCATAGCAGCCCCCCCGCTTTCTTAAACGATAGTCTATCAAAACACGAACTTCACTTCCATAATACTTCTATATTAATAGGAATGAGAGCAGATAGCAAGCAGTTTTACAAAAAAACGGGAAGCGCAGATGCACTTCCCGTACGATACGCAACCAGTCCATCTGCATGGGGGGCAGATGTTGGTTCTGATATGCAATTAGAGGTTCAATTACAGACTTTCGGTCAGAATCTGATAAGCCGGTGCGCCTTCACATTCTGCAGGGATTTCAACACCCAGCAGTACCGCAGCTGTTGGAGCGATATCCACTTCGCGAATGTAGCCTTTAATCTGGTAGTTTTCTTTAACACCAGGGCCAGCTGCTACCAGGATTGGGGATACAGATGTATCGTTATGACCCTGTGCAGTAGACATGGATTCACCGTGGTCAAAGTTGTAGCCTTCGTGCAGCATGAATACGATATCCGCTGCCAGTTCGCCGCCCATACCCAGTAATACAGCATCTTTGTTGTGCAGAGCCAGCGCTACGATACGTTTGCCGGTTTTTGGATCTTTATAACCGTACAGGTCGGTGATAATCTGTTCTTCCAGTTCATATTTGTCAGCAGGGTCTACAATACCGTGACGGTCGCGGCCTTTCAGGTTTACATAGATGGAGTTGGAACGAGTCTGAATCGCTCTTGTTTTGCTCCAGTCGATTTCATGAATTTCGTTGCCGTTTTCATCGGTTTTCAGAACGGTGTAACCCAGACGTTTCATAACACCAACGTTTACGGATTCGTTGGAGCCGATTTCCTGATGGTCGTGTTCCGGACAAATCAGAGCGTGGTCGGAAGTTACGATAATGGTCCAGCCTTTATCGATGTATGGCAGGAAGGAACCAATGTAATCATCGCTCCATTTGTAGGTGTTTTCATGCCATGTACGAACAACGCTTTCGTCAACGATGGAATTTTCACGGTTTTTCAGATATTTCATGTATGCGTGGCCAGCCAGGTCAGGACCGTGGAAGTGGCTGAAGATTACTTCAACGCCTTCTTCGTCCATCATGTACTGCATAGCGTCAGCCTGCCATTTCGCGGACTGGGCCCACTGTTCCTGCGCACATTTGATAATCAGGTCTTCGTCCTGGCATGCAGCCATGGAAGTTGCTGGTGGAGGACCAAAGCGTTCGTTTACTTTGTCGAAGATCCATCTTGGGTACCAGCAGTCGCTGTTTTCGCAGTTTACAGCGCAGCCTGCCCACATACGTACATAGGAACCGTCTTCTCTGATTTCCAGAGCACGCATGTTACGAACAACTTTTACGATGTTGCCTTTGTTGTCCGGCATGATATCCGGGCAGTTTGGTGTATATACATCGTTTTCCAGAACGTATAATGGTTCAGGCTGTTCTTTTGCAGCATATACTGCTACTCTGTCGTATTTACCTTCTTCATTT
>DAISWV010000073.1:0-7246 GCA_036826195.1 Peptococcaceae bacterium
ATGCCGTCGCCTTTTAATACTGCGATTTTCATTTTGCTTCCACCTTTGCTTTTACGTAGTTTAACAGATTGCCTGCCGCAATAATTTCCTGAATAAATGGCGGGAAGGTTTCCCCCTGGTATTCTTTGCCCTGAGTCAGATTTTTAATAATGCCGTTTTCTACATCCACTTCCAGATCATCACCGGCTTCGATTTCTGCAGCAGCTTCTGGGCTGGTGATAATCGGCAGACCAATATTGATGGCATTGCGGTAAAAAATACGCGCAAAGCTTTCTGCAATCACGCAGCTTACGCCGGATACTTTAATGGAGATAGGGGCATGTTCACGGGAGCTGCCGCAGCCGAAGTTTTTCCCGGCTACAAGAATGTCACCGACACTGATTACCTGGCTGAAATTTGGAATAGCGTCTTCCAAGCAATGGGCTCTCATATTTTCATCGCTGGCATCGTTTAAATAACGAGCCGCAATAATTACGTCTGTGTCAATGTCGTTGCCGACTTTCCATACTTTGCCTTTATACATTATTCTGCCTCCTCTGGTGCACAAATACGTCCTGTAATTGCCGATGCCGCCGCGATAACCGGATTGCACAGATATACTTCACTTTCCGGGTCGCCCATGCGGCCGATAAAGTTGCGGTTTGTGGTAGCCAGAGCGCGTTCGCCTTTGGCCAGAATCCCCATATAGCCGCCCAGACACGGCCCGCAGGTTGGAGTGCTGACAACGCCGCCGGCTTCCATAAAGATATCAATTAAGCCTTCCTTCATGCACTGACGATATACATCCGGTGTGCCTGGAATCACAATTAAACGTAAGTACGGCGCCACTTTTCTGCCTTTCAGAATTTTTGCAGCGGCCTGCATATCTTCTATGCGGCCGTTGGTGCAGGAGCCAATCACAACCTGGTCGATTTTCACTTCGCCAAAGGTACCGATTTCTTTGGTGTTGCTTGGCAGATGCGGGAATGCCACCTGCGGTTTCAGAGTGGATAAGTCCACAACAATTTCGCTTACATATTCGGCATCTTCATCGCTGAAATATTCTACCGCTTCTCTCTGGAACCGGCCGTTTACGTATGCACGGGTAATATCGTCTACCGCAAAAATACCGTTTTTAGCACCGGCTTCAATGGCCATATTGCAGATAGTTAAGCGGCTGTCCATACTTAAATACTGCACACCGTCGCCCACAAATTCCAGCGATTTATATAACGCACCATCTACGCCGATCTGGCCAATGATATATAAAATTACGTCTTTCCCGCTGATCCATGGATTTACCGGTTTGCCGGTTACAATAACCTTAATAGCTTCCGGCACACGCAGCCAGGTTTCCCCGCTGATCATTGCAGCTGCAATATCGGTACTGCCCATACCGGTTGCAAAAGCACCCAGTGCCCCATAAGTACAGGTGTGGGAATCGGCACCGATAATCAGATCGCCAGGGCCTACAATCCCCTGTTCCGGCAGCAGACAGTGTTCAATACCCATTTTGCCTACTTCGTAATAGTGTTTAATATTTTTTTCTCTGGAGAAATCACGGATTACTTTACACTGCTCCGCTGATTTAATATCTTTGGTTGGAGAAAAATGGTCCGGAATAATGGCAATTTTATCTTTATCAAAAACATCTGTGATTCCTACTTTTTTCATCTCACGAATCGCTACCGGACCCGTAATATCATTGCTCAGCACAATATCGGTTTTGGCTGTAATCAGCTGACCGGCTTTTACTTCCGGCAGGCCTGCATGTGCTGCCAGAATCTTCTGTGTAATGGTCATTCCCATTTGTAACATCATCCCTTCTGTTCTAATAAAAAAATCCCTTTCATCTCACAGAGACGAAAAGGATTCCGCGTTACCACTCTACTTGACAGAATATACAGTCTGTCCACTCAACCTCTGTAACGGCGAGACCGTCAAACCATACTGATGCCTGTTTCATGCATGTTCCGGCTTGCAACTCCAGGGCCAGTTCATCTGCACCAGTCACTGCCTCGCACCATCCGGCAGCTCTCTTGAAACCAGCACGCAGACTACTCTTCCCTATCATCGTCTTTCATTTATTGTTTTTCATTATATCATTCAAAAAAAACTTGTCAATACGATTCACGCATGTATACAAAAAGCGTTCCAGTGACTATATACAGCATATAGCCACTGGAACGCCCTAGTCTTCTATTATTGGACGAATGGTGCCGTCCTGCACCCATTGTACAAACAATGGACCAAGTTTCGGGTCAAATTGACGACCCGATTCTTCTAAAATAATATTCAGCGCTTTTTCTACCGGATACGGCTCTTTATAGGAGCGACGTGCAATCATCGCATCGAAGGAATCAGCAATACATAAAATACGTGCCGCCAACGGAATATCCTCCCCTGCAATGCGACGCGGATAACCTTTACCATCCCACCGTTCATGATGCCCGATAACTGCCGGAATTACATAATCCAGCGAAGGCAGATGACGGATAATCCCGATGGAGTTTTCTACGTGCTCTTTCATAGCTTCATATTCTTCCGGCTCTAAACGGCCCGGTTTATTCAGAATATGTTCTGGAACACCGATTTTTCCGATGTCATGCAATAATGCTGCTTCCTGAATGATTGCAGCACTTTCTTTATTCAGACCATAGGCCTGAGCAAAGCTGGTTGCATAGGCAGCTACATTTTTTGAATGGCTGAAGGTATAATGGTCTTTTGTGTCAATTGCCGCTGTTAACGCATAAATAGTGGACGCATATTCGGAGTAAATACCTTCTTTATAACCAGTCAGACTTTCCGGCTGACCGGCTCTGGTATCTGTTCCTTCCCCTACCGCATAAATCATTACACGATTTTTACCGTTGCGTTTTGCCTGATACAGCGCCATATCGGCATTGTCCATCAGCTGTTTCATATTGCTCGCTGCATATGGAATTGCACAAATACCAGCACTGGCAGTCAGAACTTTCTGCCGATACAGCGGATTCGACTGCTGTTTATTAATTTCCATAATCTGCAGACGAATGTTGTTTGCAATATTTTTAGCCGCCAGAATATCATGCTGCGGCAGAATAACAGCAAATTCTTTCCCGTTATAACGAGCCACATAGCCGTTTTCTCCTACGCACCCCTGCAGAACCATCGCTACCTGACGAAGTGCCTGGTCACCTTCCTCCGCACCATATAACTGGTTATACAGCTTGAAGTCATCGACACTTACCATAACCAGTCCAAGAGAACCGTATTTATTTTTTTCGATTTCCTCTTCCAGAATTTCATAAAAATACTTACGGTTTAATAAACCTGTTAACTCGTCAGTGCGGGCTTCCATGTATACTTTTTCATATAAATGCGAATTTTTTACCGCAATTGAGCCAATTGATTTCACCGAATCCAGGAAATTCAGATCATCATAGCTAAAGCCCACTTTCTTCTCTTTCCCTGTCAGCATAACAAAACCCACCAGCTGATTGTCATCCGCTAATGGCACAATGCACTCAATCTCCAAATCCTGTAGAAGCCGCTTTTCTTCTTCCCACATGGATTTAAAGGTAGCTGTACGACAAAAGTCTTTCAAAAGTAAATAAGTATTTTTATCCTTTAACCACAAAACTATCGGGTTATCACATCTTAGATGATAGCTTCGTTTATCCAGTGGACTAGTACTATAGGTAATCTGATACCGGGTTTCCTGATTGTTAATCAGACAGACATATACTTTTCTCACGCCAATCGTCGACTGAATAACCTTAACCATAACGTCCAGAATCTCATTGATTTTTAAGCTTTTTGATACCGCAGAACTAAATTCTTTTAATATTTCTGACCGAGCAATTTCTTCCCGGATAAAAATCTTATCGATTAAGCGTTTTAGCACCTGATAAATCGCAACCGTTGATATCAAATATATAATCGAAACAATTAGCACATCAAACTGAATAAATTGCGGAAATTTATCTACAAGAAATCGACGAAGTGGAAATATAACATTACTGAAAATCAGAAGCGCACTGGCTGCCGCAATTACATAGCAGCTGCTTTTCGATACCAGAAGTGTTAATTTGAACATACGACGCGCATACAGCACATATACTAAACAGATTACATTAATAATACCGGTTAAAATATCAACCGGGAACCCTTCAAACCATGGCAGGAAGATCAGCACGTTCCCTGCATAGAGAATCAGAATGCCTAATACAATCGGCAGAAACTGCCGACGAATCATCTCATCTTTGCGGCCCTGTTTCCAGATTATATAAAACATCTGAACACTGGCACCGAAGGTTACTCCATATAAAATAAGAACTTTCCATGTTGTATGGTAAATAAAAGATATTGAACCATCCGCAGCTGTCACAAGTTCAGGCGGAGCCAGCAGACCGCTGGTAATAATATTGCAGGCATTCGCTGCTACAGCTAAAATCAGCCAGACTTTTTTACTGACAGGAGCTTCCATACCCATAAATGCAAGGCTGAAAATAAAAAACGCATATGGAGCTATCGTAAGCCCTAAAATAGAAATATCATACCAGAATTTCACCCCTGGCCATAAGAGGGCTCGCATCGCAAAAGAACCGCCTGTCCAGAAAATCATGCAGAGTAAAACAAGCATAAAAATATTAATCAGCTTGTTTTTCTTGGCTGCAATAAATGTCAGGAAGAGAAACAGATAGCACACCAGCGCTATAATTGAAATAAACGCATAGCCTGTTGTCATACTAGCAACCCTCCCCTGTAATCCCATTCAACCGTCTCCTGAGTACGCAATAACCCCATAATATCGTACGCAGACGGATTTATTTTTCGTAATGTTTTTCCTGACTGACGCTGATAAGCTGCAAAAGTCCCACAGCGCAGGATTGTAATTTCCAGAGGATCAACATCCAGAATTCGTTTTAAATCTTTGTAATCCTGATCAACATATTTAAAGTACACGCTTAAATGTTCACGAAGAATTTCCTTACTTAAAGCAAGACTTGCCAACGATTGTGCTTCTATTTCCACATATAAATGCAAAAGTGGCCGTTTCTCATGATTATATTCTTTCGCCGCTACCCAGTCTACAATCTGGAGACCAGAAAGCGAGATCACATTCTGAATAGAATTTTCTGAAATTCTTGTGAAACCGGCAATATCAATAATTGTCGGAACACGATCAATGTAATGGAAACGCGGAATCCGTGTGCCATCCACCGGATTTTCCAGACCTACACACTGATATACATCCCCGACACGGTAACGTGCAAAGGCACCGCCTTTTAATACGGTAATCACCAGTTCATATTTTTCACCTGGAATTACCTCATTCATTAAATAGGTTTTCGGCTGATAATCAGGATCCATCAGACTGCGTTCCATTTCCATTTCCGGAATAAATTCATAAAAACAGGTATCCGGGAAGAAATACATCCCGTCTCTTGTCCATGTTTCTGTTCCAATACAGCTTGGCTCGGTTCCGGCAAACAGTTCCATCGGACGAACACCCCAGAGCCGTTCCAGATCATCCTTATAGGAATTATTATCGGTACCGGCCACCATAAATCCTTTCAGATTAAATAAATCTTTTGGCAACATTTCACGGTTCTCTTTACTGCAGCGGTATTTTGCCTTGGCAAGCCGCATCAGCATTGGTATCGAACATCCGGAAAGGCCACCTGATTTTCCGCCGGATTTACTCAGTTCCGTCAGGCTCTGGCTAACAAAATACGCAACACTGCCAAGTCCAAAAAAGAAGTCTATCCCTTTCGACAGGCCTAATTTAAAACCTTTTTTGTTTCGTTCGCCGAAAGACATCTGCACCGCTTCTTTTACAGGCGGCAGAAACTCAATATCAATTTCATCATTCAAGGCAAGCGGAAACAGGCCTGTCGCATATGGAAGCGGCGCCAGACCATATAAGAATGTATCTCTAACCTTAATATCAAATTGACCTTTTGTCTCCGTTGTGGATAAAATCATGCAGGCCAGCACATTGTTCCGGTAGGTATCCAGCATACTCTTCGTATATGGAGCCACTTTAATTGGATGTCTTCCACCTTCCCAGGTGGTCTGAATCCAGATAATCGGATCATCCGGCAGCATATTCCCCTGTTTCGGAAGCAATACATCCGCATAATCTTCATAGGTTGTCAGTGGAACCAGACGCCGGAACTCTTCAATAGAATGAATCTGTTTTCCCTGCAGGAATCGCTGTCCAAGTGCACAGCGGCTCCAGAGCGAAATCTGCTCTTCCATCAGACGATTCTGAATCTGCATGTATTCATCAATTTTCAAATCGAGAAAGCCGCAATATTCCTGCCAGATCTCTTCCTGAGACAAACTTTTCAATTTTTGTTCAAATTTCAATCCGGTCACCGGCTTTCTAAAATAATATTATAACAAATTTATACTTGACTTCATTACATCAGATAGAATCTATTTTTTCCATGTTTGAATACATATCTGGATACTCTTAACCGTTGGTATCAAAAACGGCACACGCTGTTTGTAAATGTTATAATCAATAAACACACGTGGAAATGTAACCCCATCCTGTAGCACTACATAAAGAAAGTTCAATAAACAATTTATCATTGCCAATAGTAACAATTCTTTACCACCAAAGGTCATCCATAAAAAAAGATAACATCCTGTAAACCACAATACACCAGGATGACGACATAATGCATACATACCCCGGTCATAGGTTTTGCAGCCTTTCTGTGTTACATAGGTTTCTTCGAAAGGTAACGCAAAAAAAAGCGTGTATATCAGTAATAAGAAAAACAATACTGACATAACTAAAAAAATTGTCTGCAAGATAGTCCACTCAGAAAAATTCGGAACCCCATGCCAAACGGCCACTGCTGTTGATACCAATAGTAACAAAAAACCTATTACAAAAAAGAACTGTGTTAATTTATGTAACTGCTGAGGTAGAAACCTCGCCTGTTCCAAATCATACAGTATAAATAATATAAATGCCAAAATACCAAATACGATTTCCATCGAATCAGTCCTTAATTAGTTACATTTCAACTATAAATAGACATACAATGTCAAGTTTCATGATACCATGAAACTTTTAATTTGGCAATCGATATTTCAAACTAACTCTGCTAATTAAACATAACAATATTTCGCATTATACTTCAGCAGCATACACCCTCATTCAGAGCAAAGAAAAAGAGCTAATCAAATGATTAGCTCTCTTCTTCCCTCATCCTGGCAATGACCTACTCTCCCACGAAAAGAATACGCAGTACCATCGGCGCTG
>DAISWV010000074.1:0-7238 GCA_036826195.1 Peptococcaceae bacterium
ATAATATGTACTGCTATAAGAATGATATAGTGTATAAGCATTATGGTGTCCTTTCTGAGATATTTGCGGAGTATCGGAGACATTGCCAGTAAACCGCTCAACCAGTACCATTAGCAAATCCCCACCGATAGCCCCGGTGCAAAAAACGGTGGGGAACGGTGGGGATATAAGTGGAACTCTGCACATGAGATGTAAAATTTGGTTTTTGCCTGCGGATATGCTATACTGTAGGCAGAGAACAGGATAAGGTGACAGAACAGCCTATGTAACCCGAATTCTGTTTACGATGGACATTTGCGAAGATTGTTTCAGGCGTAAAAGACGCAGTCTTGCAACGCGGAACAATCGAGCATGACCTTTTGCAGTATCCATGCTCCTTTGAGCGCGACAATGTCCAGCATTAAACAGAAGAGGGGTACATTGCTGTTCTGTCGTATAGATGTATCGTAGTATCGTTATATCTGCGTATATGCGAGGGGTATAAAAAATGGGTGCCCACCCGTGGCACCCTGTTTTGAAAAGCTATACGATTACCCCACTCGTGAGTAATTTCTTTGTATAACCATTATATGCAGAAACTTTACAAAAGTCAATTCTCAATTTTCTTTTTTAGTTTGGAAATATAGACATCTTTGTCAGCTATGATATTGTTTAAGGCTTCGAATTTATTTAAAAGCCCTGTTTGGACAATAATAGCCTGGTCGATGTCATCTATTTCTTTTTTACTCAGTTTGGATATTTTTTTACCGAGTCGTGCTTTACTGACGCTGGTCATATTGCCAACAAGCACATAACCATCTAGAAGGATATTGCCGGCACAGTCTGTCTGTGGAATAATTGGGATAACAACAGGGGAATTCCTATAAGAGTGGGATACAGGAGCTACTAGAACAATTCCAGAATTTTTATTCGCGGTGTCATTTTGAATGATAACGCATGGACGATTTTTACGTTCTTCGCTGCCGATACCAACTCCTAAATTGCATTCATAAACTTCACCACGGAAAACCATACGGTTTTTAGCATTGCCAGAATTCCTGTTTAACCATAGCTTTTCTTTTAACCAGTCCAGGTATTGTGCTGTTTCAAAATAATCGATGTTCAAAATCCCAACTCCTTGCCGTGTATTTAAGTAAGATGATATAATTGTATATTCTACCTGATATAGGAATTTCCTTTCTTAATCTGGAAAGTGATTTGGAATTTTTGGAAACGCTTCCCTGGACAGATATAGAGAACCGAGGGGTATAAAAAATGGGTGCCCACCCGTGGCACCCTGTTTTGAAAAGCAATACGATTATTTTAAGTCTAAGAAGCCGACCTGGCGCAGTGCTTCGTACACGATGATGGCGGCGGAGTTGGATAAGTTTAAGGAGCGGGCTGCGGCGTTATCCAGCATTGGGATTTTGATGCGGCCTTCCGGGTAGCGGTCGTGCATCATTTGCGGCAGGCCTTTGGTCTCTTTGCCGAATACGATAAAGTCTCCGTCCTGAAACTGGACTTCATCATAGTGTTTATCGGCTTTGGTGGTGGCTAAAAACAGCCGTTTGTCGCCGTGCTGTGCTAAGAATTCGTCGAGGTTTTCGTAAACGTGTAAATCCAGCAGGTGCCAGTAGTCCAGGCCTGCCCGTTTGAGCTGTTTATCGTCGATGGAAAAGCCCAGCGGTTTGATTAAGTGCAGGGCTGTGCCTGTGATGGCACAGGTGCGGGAAATATTGCCGGTATTGGCCGGAATCTCCGGCTCTACTAAAACGATGTTGAACATAATGATTGCGCCTCTTTTCTGAATATGCTGCTTTCTTAAAAAGTATAGCGATTGAAGGCATATCCGTCAATAGAGGGAAGCGGAGAATCATGAACGTACGATGAATAAACGCAGAATAGATGAAATGATAGAAGCAGAGGGATCATACAGTATCAGAAGAGATTATCAGAAAGAGGGGATGGGTATGCAGCACAGAACCTGGGGGCTGGGGATGCGTACAATTAAAACAGGGCTTGCGATTTTTCTGGCGCTTGTGGTGTGCGATATGCTGGAATTTCAGAATACCACGCTGGCGGCCATTACCACCATTGTTGCGGTGCAGCCGTCGTTAAAAAGCTCGATGAACACCATAAAAAATCAGATTGTTGCAACGGTGTTCGGCTGCTGCCTGGCTATTATTGTGGCCTATTATTTTAAAGGGGCCAATCTGGCCATCGGGCTTAGCGCTATTATTGCCATTATGATTTGTGTGCGGCTCAATGTAAAAGAGAGCGTGGAGCTGCTGCTGGTAACCATTATTGTTATCGGCCAGACGCCTCTGGATAATTTCGAGGCTGCGATTCTGCAGCGTATCTCGATGATTGCCATCGGGCTTTCCATTGGCTTTGGGCTGAATTATCTGATTCGGCCGCAGCATAAATACCGTCTGCAGGAGCATGTGGATGACCTGCGTGATGCCTTTGAACGGCTTTACCGGGACTGTGTGGAGGATTTGCGCCGGGAGAGCCATTTAGACCGCGCCGAGGTGCAGGAGCGTGTTATGCATCTGCGCGACCAGATTCAGGAGACGCGCAACATCTATAAGCTCTCGGTTGACAGTAAGCTCAATTACAACGAGAAAACCGCCCGGGATGAACTTTATCTTGCACGGCGCACCATTAATGCGCTGGCGTCTAATTTAGAGCGTCTGGTAGAGATTCACCGCAGTATTGTGCTGGCGCCGCGCCTGGAGGGGAGTGATGCGGTGCGGCAGATTGTGTATCAGTACCTGATGGAGATTTTGTATAATCATCAGCGCATTTTTGAGTATCTGCTGAAGGATGCACCTTTTGATGATGAGATGATGAAGGCCTTTACCTGCCGTGAGGTGCAGCTGGAGCAGGAAATGATGGCTATGCTGAAAACCATGGGTGATTTACTGCCGCTGCATTACTGGAATATCACCGTCGAGGCCGAGCGCATTATGTATAAAACGTGGAACCTGACTCGCATCAAGCGGGAAATCAACGGTGAGACGGTGGAATATGATGAGATTGAGGAGCATTACAGATTGCAATAACGGGAAATCTATATCGTTTCATCGCACATTGGACAACGCTGCGCATCTGTTCCGTTTCAATGCAGACACCTGGCAAATCATAATTGCTGCAGGTGGCATAATGGAAATATGTCTCTCATATCCTGTAATGAGGTGAGGGGATATGTTCGGTTCGTTGGGCTGTATGCTGCTTCTGCTGTGCGGTGTTGTGCTTTCGGTCATGATGCGTATGCGGCAGAACGGGTATCGGGAGGCGTATGTGGTGGCAAGCCCTCTGGCGGAGGCGGTGCGTCAGCTGGTGGGTGTGGCAGGGGGCATTTATTTATCGCTTGTGATGCTGACCGGCTTTCTGGGTATGAATCTGCCGGAGCGGATTATGATGGGGCATATGGAGCTGGACCCTCTGGCGTTATCGGCCATGGGCCTTGCCTGTGTGCAGCCTGTGCTGTTAGCAGGCTGGCAATGGCTTTTAGAAGGAGGGAGACGATGAATATGGAGTGTAATCCGGCAAATGAAAGGATTCGTCTGAGCGATTTAACGGGAAAGAACATTGTGAACCTGTACGATGGCACCCGGCTGGGTGTGATTTATGAGCCCAATGTGTCCTTTGATGCCGATACCGGCCGCCTGGAGATGCTGTATCTGGGCGGACGCAATGGCTTTACGGGCATGTGGTCGGAAAAAAACAGCCTGCCCATTCCGTGGGAGAGTGTAAAAAAGGTAGGGCAGGAGGTCGTGATTGTGGATTTAGGCCACAGTCCTATGCGGTTTAAAAAGAATCTGTTTTAAATGGCAATATTTTAATTGCAGTCATACAAAGAGTTGTATTATAATATATAGGATAACATTGTTGTAGGGGGAACTATTGTGAGCGTAACAAGTACATCCAATTTTGTGCAGGCAATTATTGATGAAGATATCGCTAATGGTGCGAAAGATATATATACCCGTTTTCCGCCGGAACCGAACGGTTACCTGCATGTGGGTCATGCAAAATCCATCTGCCTGAATTTTGGGCTGGCAGAGCGTAATAACGGCCGCTGCAATCTGCGTTTTGATGATACCAACCCGGTAAAAGAAGATACCGAATACGTGGATTCCATCAAGCAGGACGTAGAATGGCTGGGCTTTAAATGGGAAGGGGAAGAGCGCTATGCGTCCGACTATTTCCATACATTCTATGACTGTGCGGTGCAGTTAATCAAAGACGGCAAGGCCTTTGTATGCGATTTAACAGCCGATGAAATGCGCGAATACCGCGGCACCTTAACCGAACCTGGTAAAAACAGCCCGTATCGCGACCGCTCTGTGGAGGAAAACCTGGCATTATTTGAAGCTATGAAAAACGGTGAGTTTGCCGACGGTGCAAAGGTGCTGCGTGCAAAAATTGATATGGCATCGCCAAATATCAATATGCGCGACCCGATTATCTACCGTATTGCAAAAGCAAATCATCATCGTACCGGCGATGAATGGTGCATTTATCCAATGTATGACTTTGCCCATCCAATCTCCGATGCAATCGAGGGCATCAGCCACTCGGTATGTACACTGGAATTTGAGGACCATCGTCCGTTATATGACTGGGTGCTGGACAACCTGATGGAATATGCCAAATTCCCGTCCCGTCCGCATCAGTATGAATTTGCGCGCTTAGAATTAAACAACACCATCACCAGCAAGCGCAAACTGAAAAAACTGGTGGATGAAGGGATTGTAGACGGCTGGGATGACCCGCGTATGCCTACCATTTCCGGTATGCGCCGCAGAGGCTACACACCGGAGGCTATCCGCAATTTCTGCGATATGATTGGGGTTTCCAAATCCAACAGCCGCGTGGAATTTGCTATGCTGGAGTACTGCCTGCGTGAAGATTTAAACCAGAACGCACGTCGTGCTATGGTTGTGCTGGATCCATTAAAAATTACCATCACCAACTATCCGGAAGGCCAGGTAGAGTGGCTGGATGCGGAAATCAATCCAAATCAGCCGGAGCTGGGCAATTACAAAATTCCATTCAGTCGTGAAATCTACATTGAACGGGAAGACTTTAAAGAAGAGGCGAACAACAAATTCTTCCGTCTGAAACCGGGCAAAGAAGTGCGTTTAAAACATGCCTACATCATCCAGTGCGATGAAGTGGTAAAAGATGCAGATGGCAATATCATCGAGCTGAAATGCAGCTACGACCCTACCACCAGAAGCGGTATGGAAAATGCAAACCGCAAGGTAAAAGGCACCCTGCACTGGGTAGAGGCTTCTACTGCGCTGGATGCAGAAGTGCACATGCTGGACTTTTTACTGCTGCCGGAACAGGGCGAAGGTGACTTTATGGAATATCTGAATCCGCAGTCTCTGGTTGTGATGAAAGGCTGCAAAGCCACACCGGATATGAAAGATGCAAAAGCAGGCGACAAATTCCAGTTCCTGCGCACTGGTTATTTCTGTGTAGACAGCCGTTATTCCACACCGGAGCATCTGGTATTTAACCAGACAGTATCCTTAAAAGACAGCTATAAACCGGAACAGAAATAAAACGTTGCAAAACGACAAAAAAGAGAATACACACAGTGCTGCTGACTGCCTGCCGGTGGTCAGCAGTTTTTACAGAAACCGAGAGGAGCAGACAGGATGAAAAATCTGGAACAGAACGAAACAGAACTGAATCTGAAAGATATGATGAACGAAGATATGGACATGAACGGTCTTCCGAACGATGCCATGGAGGAAATGGCAGAGATGCTGAAAGCCATTGAGCAGGAAATCGGGAAAGAGGAAATGAATCGCCGCCTGGAAGAAACCATGGAGAAGCTGGCAGAAATGAATCCGCACGGTATTGAAGCCAAGCTGATGCGTATTCAGAAAGGCGAATTAAAAGATCTGCTGCTGCCAAAACAGTATGCGGATTTCAGCTCTGCTGGTACCATTACAGAGCTTTTGCACAACTTTTATCAGAACCAGGGCGAAGATACCTTTGGTTCTCTGATGATTGAAATCAGCTGGTGCATGATGAATAATGGCGCGGTGCTGGTGCCGGTGATTGTGCGCGACGGGCGTCTGGATATGCCGTTAATGAGCGATGAAGAGGAAAACGACTGGGTGCCTCTGTTTACCAGTGCGGAAATTGCGAAAGAGTGGCCGGAGGAAGCAGATATGCAGCCGATTACTATGGAAATGGCAGTACTGCTTGCCAGCGTAAATGCCAGCTTTAAAGGTATTGTATTAAACCCTGGCACGGCGGAACCTCTGCCGTTAGATCGTTCGATTCTGCAGCATTTAGTACAGGCCTGCAACGAAACCCGACGCGAGGAAGAGTTAAAGGCAAAAGGGCAGCAGGACGGGAAGCCTGTGTTAAATTAAGATGCAGACCCATTACTATTATACAAAGCTGAATAAGGCGCAGCAGACGGCCTATCATGCCATGTTAGAGGGGCTTAGGGCCTGTGCATCGTCTTTTTCGGTGCCGCGGCTTTCCGATAAGGAGCTCATGGAAATTCACTTTTTGCTGCGGCTGGATCATCCGGAGATTTTTTATTCGGAGGGGATTACCTGGCGCTATTATGAGCAGGCATCCAGTGTGGAAGTGATTCCGAAGTATCTGTTTGATAAGAAGAAAATAAAAATGCATCAGCAGGCGATGACTGCCCGGGTGGAAAAGCTTGCCCGGCCTGCCATGAAGCTCAGTGAAGCGGAAAAGCTGCAGTATGTGCACGATTTTATCTGCACCAATGTAACATACGATAAGCTGAAAAAACAGTATTCCCATGAGATTACAGGCCCCCTGGGCCAGGGTGTGGGTGTGTGCGAAGGCATTGCCAAAACGGTAAAAATTCTTTGTGATGCACTTGGCATCTGGTGCGTGGTGGCAATCGGTGAGGCGAACCGGGAGAAGGAGATAAAATATCGTCACGCATGGAATGTTGTGCGGATTGGCGGAATGTATTATCATCTGGATGCCACCTTTGACAATTCGCTGAGCCGGGATGGCGTGATTCGCTATGATTATTTTCAGCTGGATGATGCAAAGTTCTTTCGGGATCATGAGCCGCTTGTGTGGGCAGTGCCGTCCTGTAGTGATGGCGATGCGTTTTACTACCGGCAGAAGAAGCTCTCGTTTACAAAAATAGAGGATGTTAAGAACCGTGCCCGGCAGGCAGTCAAAAAAGCAAAGCCTCTGATTTTTCACTGGCGCGGCGGCGGTTTATCAAAGGATGT
>DAISWV010000075.1:0-7136 GCA_036826195.1 Peptococcaceae bacterium
GGTTTCCGACAAGCTGGTTATATGGCAGCGGCAGGAAGTATAGCAATACGATTGATGCAGCAACAAATTGCAGAAGACAATGAAAAAGCAAGCATATTAGCCACCAACTTGCAAAATTTTGATATGGAATTAGTACACTGGGGAAATAATATGACGAATATTATTTGTTTGGATTTGAATCATTTTCGATTTCGGAAGAATGTTTTATACAGAAATTGTTAGAGAAAAATATCAAAATAAAAGTTTTAGGAAAAAAACAGTATCGAATGGTTTGCCATAAAGATATTTCGTGGGATGATATCAATATCGTTGAGAAAACGATAAAAGAAATTTTAAGATAACAATTAGTTAAAAAAGCTGTTATTGGCAATTAGGTTGATAATGGCTTTTTATAATTGGAAAGAATAATATAATTAAAAGTAGATAGGATTTTTCAGCATAAAACAGGGAATTAATAACGAGTTGCATGACTTGCAAAAAAAGATTATAATAAACTGCAAATGAACAATCATGTGGAAAAGGAGCAACGGGATGATGGAGGAAGAACATATTACCAGGGTACAGTATCAGGATAAAGAACTGATTCTGATTGCAACCGCGCATGTATCCAAAGCAAGTGCGGAGCTGGTAAAAGAAGTGATCGACCGGGAACAGCCGGACAGTATCTGTGTAGAACTGGATGAAGACCGTTACAATAATATAAAAAATCCAAAGGGCTGGTCGGACACCGATCTGACAAAGGTTATTAAGGATGGCAAGGTTGGTTTTATGCTGGCGAATCTGGTGCTGGGTTCCTACCAGAAAAAGCTTGCCAAACAGCTGGATACAAATGTGGGGCAGGAAATGATTCAGGGGATTCAGTCGGCAGAGGAAACCGGTGCCGAACTGGTGCTGGCAGACCGCAGCGTGCAGACTACCTTTATGCGAATCTGGCGTAAAATGAATCTGAAAGAGAAATTTGATTTGCTGCTGAATTTATTTTTTGCGCTGGATGACGAAGAAGAAAACGAAATCACCGATGAGGAGATTAACAATCTGCTGCAGAAGGATATGCTGGAAGGCGCTATGGCAAATATGAAGGATGAATTTCCGAAGATTGCTGATATCCTGCTGCATGAACGTGACCAGTATCTGGCCAATAAAATCAAAAATGCACCGGGTAAAAAGGTTGTGGCGGTTCTGGGCGGTGCCCATGTGGCCGGCGTGACAGAAGAAATTTTTAAAGAGCAGGATATGGAGGAAATCGGCAATGTACCTCCTGCCGGAAAAAGCGGCAAAATAATCAGCTGGGGGATTCCGGCACTGATTATTGCCTTGATTGCTTATGGATTTGTACAGGGCGTGGAAACCGGGATGCAGCAGGTGGGCACCTGGATTTTATGGAACGGCGGTCTGGCAGCATTGTTTACTGCGCTGATGATGGGGCATCCGTTCAGTGTTATCACAGCCTTTGTAGTGGCGCCGATTTCATCGCTGAACCCGATGCTGGCCTGCGGCTGGTTTGCAGGTTTGATGGAAGCCCATATACGTAAGCCGAAGGTGGAAGATGTCAGCAACATTTCGAATGATATTTTCAGCGTAAAAGGCTTTTTCCATAATCGTTTTCTGCGGACTCTGCTGATTGTAATTATGGCTAATATCGGCAGTTCGATCGGAACCATTATTGCCGGGCTGGACATTATTAAGAGTGTGTTTTAATAATATGTACGGCAGAGATGGACAAATGATTTAATTTTTATGCGCTGGCACAATATCGGGCTGTTGCAGCCTAATGAGGCCGAAACCATCGTATTTGTAGAAAATGTCCAGAAATGGACGAAGAAAAAAAGATATAGAAAGCGTTAAGATATAGCGGTTGACAGGTTTTGTATACAATATTCCTTTGCAAATCTATTGTAAAAAATATTTTTGTAAGTATAATAAAGTACAACAGCAGAACCTGATTGAACTGACAATGACGTCGGAAAATGTGGCACGATATACAATGCTGCGTTTCCGGCGTTTTTTTATTTTTGAAGGAGGAACTCGTATGGATTTATTTGAAGCAAAAGGCGCCGTAGAGGTTGCCGAACCACGATTATATAAAGGAACATTCCCATATGATGATTTCCCCAAGAATGCATTCATTGAAGGAACCTATCCTTATGATGTTCCGGAGGAAATCTGGGTGACAGATACCACATTCCGTGACGGGCAGCAGTCTATGGAATCCTTTACACCAAAACAGATTGAAGATATTTTTACGTATATGCATCTGATGGACAACGAAAACGGGATTATCCGTCAGAGTGAATTCTTTATCTACAGTGAACGTGACCGTGAAGCGATTGAACGGTGTCAGGCACTGAATTATCGGTTCCCGGAAGTGACCACATGGATTCGTCCGCTGCCGAATGACATTGCGCTGGCAGCCAGCATGGGTATTAAAGAAACCGGGGTGCTGATGAGCTGCTCCGACTATCATATTTTCGGGAAATTAAATAAAACTCGCAAAGAAGTTTTTAATATGTATTTAGAAGCAGCGGCTAACATTATGGAAAAAGGGATCCGTCCTCGCTGTCATCTGGAAGATATTACTCGTGCAGATGTGTTTGACTTTGTAATTCCACTGATTAAAGCACTGGATGAAATGGGCAAAGATGCCGGCATGCCGATTAAATTCCGTCTGTGTGATACATTAGGTGTTGGCAAGCCGTTCAGCCGTATGGCAATTCCGCGTGGTGTTCCAGGTCTGGTGCATCATGTTAAAGAAGAAACCGGCGTACACGCAACGCAGCTGGAATGGCACGGGCATAACGACTATTATTATGCTGTAGCCAATTCTTCTGCGGCATGGCTGCACGGGTTATCCAGTATCAGTACCACTCTTTTAGGGATCGGGGAGCGTACCGGGAATACACCGCTTGAAGCAATGCTGGTAGAATATACTCAGCTGAAACGGCCGAAAAATCCATTAAACTTCCATGCGTTAACCGAAATTGCCCGCTATTTTGAGCGTGAATTCCGCTATTCGGTTCCGCCGAAAACACCGTTTGTAGGGGAAGATTTCAATGCGACCAAGGCCGGGATTCATGCCGATGGTCTGTTGAAACATGAAGATATTTACAACTCGGTAGATACCTTAAAAGTGCTGAATCGTCCAATCCGTATTGCGATTAACCAGTTCTCCGGGAATGCGGGGATTGCGGCATGGATTAATGCTGAATACGGCTTCCTGGGTGATGAAAAAATCACCAAGAAAGACCCGCTTGTGCATAAAATCAAAGCGTGGATTGACCATCAGTACGAAAGCGGCCGTAATACCGCAATTACGGACTGTGAAATGCATTTCTTAGTCGGCAAATTTATTGTAAGTGTGCGTACAGGCAAAGATGAAGATTTGAAAAATATTATTATCCCAGGGGGTTGTGGCGATCGTGGCTAATTTAACAGAAAAAATTATCAGCCGTCATATCACAGACGGTGAAATGAAACCGGGAACCGAAATCGGTTTGCGCATTGATCAGACTTTAACACAGGACTCTACCGGTACTATGGCATATCTGGAACTGGAAGCGATGGAGATTGACCGTGTAAAAACAAAATTATCCGTTGCTTATATTGACCACAATATGCTGCAGGCCGGGCCGGAAAATTTTGATGACCATCTGTTTATTCAGAGTGCAGCAAAAAATTACGGCATCTGGTTCTCAAAACCTGGTAACGGTATCTGTCATCAGGTGCATCTGGAACGCTTCGGCGTACCGGGTGATACATTAATCGGCTCGGACAGCCATACCCCGACAGCCGGCGGTTTAGGGATGCTGGCAATCGGTGCCGGGGGTGTAGATGTGGCGGCTGCAATGGCCGGCCGCAGCTATTATATCCAGATGCCGGATGTTATTGAAGTTCGTTTAAGCGGTAAACTGCGTGCCGGTGTTTCTGCAAAAGATATTATTTTATATGTTCTGCAGCAGGAAACCGTAAAAGGCGGCGTCAATAAAGTATATGAATATACAGGGGAAGGTGTAAAAACACTGAGTGTGCCGGAACGTGCAACCATTACCAACATGGGTGCCGAACTGGGTGCCACCACTTCTATTTTCCCAAGCGATGAAACCACTAGAGAATTCCTGAAATCTATGGGCAGAGAAGACGCCTACCAGCCATTATCTGCTGATGCAGATGCAAGCTATTACAAAACGATTGAAGTGAATCTGGATGAGCTTGTTCCAATGGTGGCATGTCCGCACAGTCCGGATAAAGTGGTAGCTGTCAGTGAACTGGCCGGAGAAGCAATTCATCAGGTAGCAATCGGCAGCTGCACCAACTCCTCTTATCTGGATTTAGCAAAATGTGCAATGCTGTTAAAAGGGAAAAAAGTAAACGAAAATATTTCTCTGGTAATTTCTCCAGGTTCCCGCCAGATTTTAAAACGTCTGGCTGATGATGGGTTGCTGTCTGTTTTCCTGGAAGCAGGTGCCCGTGTGCTGGAATGCGGCTGCGGCCCATGTATTGGTATGGGGCAGGCACCATGTAACAACGGCAAATCGCTGCGTACATTTAACCGTAACTTCTATGGCCGCAGCGGCACCAAATCGGCTGATGTATATCTGGTAAGCCCGGAAACAGCCATTGCATCTGCGATTGCCGGTGTAATCACAGACCCTGCGGGTATCGAAGCTTTCGCAGAAGCAAAAGTGCCTGAAAAATTTGAAATTGACGATAATCTGCTGATTGCTCCAAACGAAGAATATATCGGAAAAACCGAACTGGTGAAAGGGCCAAATATTAAAGGCGTTCCGGCAGCCGTTCCGCCACAGGATGTATTCTGTGCAAAAGTATTAACCGTACTGGAAGATAATATTACAACCGACCATATCATGCCTTCCAATGCATCTTTACTGCCATACCGTTCTAATATTCCGCACTTAGCTGATTTCTGTCTGACACCGAGCGACGCTGAATTCCCGGCGAAAGCAAAAGCTAACGGCGGCGGGATTATTGTGGCAGGCGATAACTATGGTCAGGGCTCCAGCCGTGAACATGCGGCACTGGCTCCGCTGTATTTAGGTGTAAAAGCTGTTGTAGCAAAATCCTTTGCCCGTATTCACAAACAGAATCTGGTGAATAACGGTATTATTCCGCTGACTTTTGCAGACCCTGCAGATTACGATAAGATCCATGAAGGTGATGAACTGGCATTTGACGGTTTAATTGAACAGATCAAATCCGGCAGCGTGACCATGACAAATAAAACCACTGGTGCTGTTATTGCATTGAACATTGAACTGGGCGACCGTCAGGAAAGCTTGCTGCTGGCAGGCGGGTTGTTGACATCCATCAAAAACGAGAAGTGAGGCGAATATTATGCAGACAATTACCCTGATTTATGGTGATGGTATCGGGAAAGAAGTTATCGCATCCGCCAAAGCGATTGTAGAAGCTTCCGGTGCAAAAGTAGACTGGGAAGTGCAGGAGGCCGGTGCAGAGGCTGCTGAAAAATACGGTAAACCAATCGATGATGCGGTGCTGGAAAGCATTTCCCGCAATGGCGTTGCGCTGAAAGGGCCGACAGCAACACCAATCGGCAAAGGATTCCGCAGTGTAAACGTAGAAATCCGTAAACGTCTGGATCTGTATGTGAATCTGCGTCCGCTGCGTTCTTTTGAAGGCGTGAAATCACTCTATCAGAATATCGATTTAACCATCGTGCGTGAAAATACAGAAGGCTTATATATCGGCATTGAAAAACAGGTAGATGAAGGCCGTGCGGAGGCAACAAAAGTTATCACCAAAAAAGCCAGCGACCGTATCGTGAAATATGCCTTTGACTACGCGAAAGATATGGGTAAAAAGAAAGTGACCGCCATTCATAAGGCAAATATCATGAAGCTGACAGACGGTTTATTCTTGAACTGTGCAAAAGAAGTGGCGAAAGATTATCCGGATATTGCGTTTAACGATAAAATTATTGATGCAGCCTGCATGGATTTAGCGCTGAATCCGTATGCGTACGATGTGCTTGTAGCGCCAAACCTGTATGGCGATATTATTTCTGACCTGGGCAGTGCGCTGGTTGGCGGCTTAGGCGTAGCGCCTGGGGCTAATATCGGGGAAGGGGTGGCCGTATTTGAAGCGGTACATGGCTCCGCACCGGATATTGCAGGTAAAGATTTAGCCAATCCGACATCGGCAATTTTATCTTCGGCTATGATGCTGAAACATTTAGGCATGAAAGAAGAAGGCCAGCGTGTAGAAGATGCAGTAGCGGCCTGCTTTGCGGCTGGGCAGATGACCGGTGAACTGGGTGGTACACTGGGCTGTAAAGCTTTTACCGAAGCGGTTATCAGAAATATGAAATAATAACATGCGAAACATTGGGCGAGCTTCTGCAAAGGGGCTCGTCTTTTTGTTTGCGCAAGTGCAGTTAGAAATACAATGTAAATACAATATACATTTTCAAAACAAATTGACATTGCAGAAAAAGACAGATAAACTTTTGGTGGATGTTACCCATAACTGTTTAAGGTTTTCGAGATGACAGTCCGCCGAATTTCCGGTATAATATAAAATAAGAAACATTACCGGAGGAGGGATTGCTGCTATGGAACGAATATTGACGGTTGCTGGAACCAGACAGGGGCTTGAGCTTATGCAGCAATTACTCGAAGAACAGGGGCTGCCGGTCAGTGCCTGTGCGGATAGCGGGGCGGCAGCGCGCCGGCTGCTTGAGGAGCAGAGTTATCATCTTGCAGTCATCAATGCGCCGTTAACCGATGAACATGGGGAAGCCGTTGCCCGTATGGCCTATCGGAACAACACGGATGTCATTCTGCTGGTTAAGCCGGAACATGCCGATGCCGTGTATGAACGAATCCGGGATACCGGTATTTATATGATACCGAAGCCGTTAAAACGCTCGGTGTTTTTTCAGACGCTGCAGTGTATTCGGGTACAGCAGACAAAACTTGCGAAACTGCAGGAGGAAAAGGGCAATCTGGATCGGCAGATTCAGGATGCAAAACTGCTGAATCGTGCCAAACTGCTCTTGATGCAGGTGCTGAAATTATCAGAACCGCAGGCGCATCATTATATTGAAAAACAGGCTATGGATCTGCGTATTTCCAAACGGGAAGTCGCAGAGGGGATTATTA
>DAISWV010000076.1:0-6999 GCA_036826195.1 Peptococcaceae bacterium
AAAAATGATTGAAAAACTGTGCCGGATGCGGTACTATATCAAAGGATATATGTATGATTTGAGAGGGGGCTGTCGAAAATGGCAGAAAGAAAAATTGCAGGGTTTCACACGCTGGGCTGCAAGGTGAACCAGAGTGAAACGGAAGCCATGACAGCATTATTTTTAAATAGAGGCTATCAGCTGGGCGAGTTTGAAGAATATTGTGACGTGTATGTGATTAACACCTGTACGGTAACCCATGCCGGGGACCGCAAGTCGCGGCAGATGATTCGTCGCGCCAAACAGATTAATCCGCAGGCCGTTGTAGTGGTAACGGGCTGTTATGCACAAACTTCGCCGGAGGCGGTAGCAGCCATCGAAGATGTGGATATTATTTTAGGCACCAATATGCGCCATCGGATTGTAGATGAGGTGGAGGCTTTTACAGGCAGCCGTGTGCAGCTGGTGGATGAAAAAGACACGCTGACGGATTTTGAGGAAATTTCTATGGATCGCGTGATTCAGAAGGCAAGAGCATATTTAAAAGTGCAGGAGGGCTGTGAACAGTTCTGCACCTACTGCATTATTCCGTATGCCCGCGGGCCGCTGCGCAGCCGCAGTATGGAAAACACCCTGCAGGAGGCAAAAAAACTGGAACAGGCCGGTTTTAAAGAGATTATTTTAACCGGTATTCATTTAGGCGCCTACGGCAAGCCAAGCGAGGCAGAACGTGAGGCTGGCGCCGTGCAGCAGGCAACGCTGGCCGATTTATGCGAGATGCTGTTAAACGAAACTTCGTTTGAACGGATTCGCCTGAGCTCCATTGAACCGACGGAAGTGGATGATCATCTGCTTCGTTTATTTGCAGAAAACCGCCGTATGTGCCGCCATCTGCATCTGCCGCTGCAGGCCGGGGATGATGGTGTGCTGGAAGCCATGCACCGGCCGTATAATACCGAGCAGTACCGGCAGGAGATGGCCCGAATCCGGGCGGCTGTGCCGGATATTGCCCTCAGTACGGATTTAATGGTAGGCTTTCCCGGTGAAACCGACGAGCAGTTTGAAAACAGCCTGCGCTTCTGCGATGAAATCGCGTTCAGCAGCATGCATCTGTTTAAATATTCGCCGCGGCAGGGCACACCGGCAGCCGGTTACCCGAACCAGGTGCCAAACGAGGTAAAAGATGCCCGCAGCAAACGGATGCAGGAAGTGGCAGAGCGCAATATGCTGCGCTATATGGAAGCCCATCTGGGCCAGACGGTGGAGGTGCTGGTGGAAGAACAGCGTAGCGACGGAATCTGGCTTGGCCATACGGATACCTATCTGCATGTGGCGGTGGATGGACCATGCCGGAAAAATGCCATGGTGCAGGTTCGGCTGGATAAAATTGATGGAAAACTTATCAAAGGAAAATTTATTGAATAAAATCTGTTTTATGTCTTGCATTTAGTCCAAGAAATAGGTAAAATACTATTTGGACTGTACGGGAGGTGAAAGAAATGGATTGTATTTTCTGTAAAATTGCCAACAAAGAAATACCGTCTAGCATCGTGTACGAAGACGATGATGTGATTGCTTTCAATGACTTAAACCCGGAAGCACCTGTCCATGTTCTGGTAATTCCGAAAAAGCATATCGCGAACTTAAGCGATGCCAAACCGGAAGACCAGCAGTTATTGGGGAAACTTATGCTGACAATTCAAAAAATTGCTGCAGAACAGGGTATCGCGGAAAACGGCTACCGTGTTGTGACAAACTGCGGGGAGCAGGGCGGCCAGACGGTAATGCATCTGCATTTCCATCTGTTAGGCGGCAGAGAAATGTTATGGCCGGCAGGATAAGTTCTTGATTCTTTGCGAAATATCTAGTATAATAATACAGATGTTTTATTTGAAAGGTCCCTATAACAGCCAGTGGCTGTGTAGTATCGAGGGGAGGGAAAACCGTGGGAGAAGTACATGTTGGAAAAACTGAATCTTTAGATAGCGCACTGCGCAGATTTAAACGTTCCTGTCAGAAATCCGGCGTTTTAGCTGAATGCCGTAAACGCGAACACTACGAAAAACCAAGCGTAAAACGTAAAAAGAAATCTGAAGCAGCTAGAAAAAATAACAAAAGAAGATCCTTCTAAGTTATTCTTGATTAGAGCTTTCTAATGTTTGAGGAATACCGAATTCGGTATTCCTTTTTTATTTGCATTTTTTTGTAAAACTACTATACATTTTGTAAAAATCTGTTATACTTGGATGTAATGCATGAAAAATGAAAACAGGTCACAGAAAGGAACGCAGAATACAACGCAGAAAAGAGGATGGCAATGGGGCAGGTAATTTCATTTCAGAGGGCAGTTCAAAAGAAAACAAAACAGAATGTATGGACAACGCTGGCAGAGCAGGAGACGCAAACCGGCCGGTATGGATGTTATGTAACACCAGAACGGCTGGATGGCTACTGTGATCTTTTAATTCGGGATATGGAAACCGGCCAGGCAGACTGGTTTTTCCTCAGCTTTTCTCCGGAGGGTCTGATTCGTTATACGCTGCTGGAAGCGGCGGAGGTGCGTCAGTGGATGGAACGGCGGGCGCATCGTTCGATTACCTATCTGCAGGCAATACGGCTTCTGGGCGATGCGGTGCGGCAGCGCTACAAGTATCAGAAATCGACGGACTGGATTCCCGAGATGCAGTCGGTGCATCTGCAGCGCATCTGGCAGGAGGAATACTACAGTGACCAGGCCGGAGAACTGGACTGGCTGCTGCCGAAGCAGGAGTGCGGCGCTATGCTGCAGACCTGGTTTCGGGCTCTGGGGAATAAGGATGCCGTGCTCCTGTATGATTTAAGTGCCTCGCAGGTGCAGAGCCAGGCGCAGCGCAGTCTGTTTGCCCACTGCTGGAGCCATGCGCTGGAGGATTTTAAAATTCTGGACTACGAGGTTGACCGGAAGAGCGTGCTTTATAACGGAAGGGATGACTATACGCTGTTTATGACCGTGTATGGCAACTGCTGTGACCGGCAGATGCTGGCGGTGGATTTGCGGCTGCGTCTTGTGGAAGAAACGGACGGATTCCGCATTCTGCAGGATCAGGTTCTGGAATCCCGTTCTATTTATCAGAAACCCTGCTGCGAATAACAGCAGGCCGAAAAGGACCGGGCGGGGTCCTTTTTTTGTACCGTTCTATAGAGATACGGCATGCAGGAAAATTTTCAGTGCAGCCGGAAAATAAATATGTTATAGTGATAATGTAAAATCATTTTTCAGAATCGAGAGGAATGTCTATGGCAAGAATCAGAAAAAAATCAGTGGTGCCGGTTTATACCGTTGCCGCTATCTGGATTTTCTGGGCCAGCTGTATGCCGATGTACAAGCTCAGCCATTTTATCTGGCTGGCTGTATGGTCGTTTCTGGCGTACAAGGTAACCGGATTTTTCTGGAGAGGCAAATGGGTGGAAGTGGCAGAGCCGGAACCAGAGCCGGAACGTACCGGCAACCCGGAACTGGATGCGTTAATCCAGCAGGAACATGCGGCTATCCGCGAAATGCGTGCGCTGAATGTGCGTATTCAGGATAAAACCATCAGCGAACAGATTGACCGTCTGGAACAGCTGTCGGATAATATTTTCACCCATGTGAAAAAAAATCCGGACAAGCTGCCGCAGATTCGCAAATTTATGAGCTATTATCTGCCTACAACCTTAAAACTGCTGAATACCTACGCTGATCTGGCAGAACAGAGCGTAAAAGGGCAGAATATCACAGCAACCATGAACAAAATCGAAGCTATGATGGATACCATTGTAGTTGCGTTTGAAAAACAGCTGGACAGTCTCTTCGGTGCCGAAGCACTGGATATCTCCACCGATATCACCGTGCTGGAAAATATGCTGCACCGGGAAGGCTTAACCGGCGAGGGAGAACATACACAGGATATCCGGCAGTTTATGCAGCAGGGCGCAAAATAAATACCGCAATACAACGCTGAAACCGAACCCGGATAATAATTGGAAAAGAAAAGGATGGATGAACCATGACCAATGCAATGCCGCAGTTAACATTAGAACCGCAGCTGGATATCAAAGAAGAGGCGCAGGCCGCTATCGAAAAAGAAGTGCCAAAAGCACCGGAAGCCGATATGAAAGAAGTGCTGAGTACCGAAGAACAGCAGGCTGTGGACGCTTTTGCAAAACAGATTGACATCACCAATGCTAATCAGGTGCTGATGTACGGCGCCAACGCACAGAAAAATATTGCCAGCTTCTCGGAAAACGCACTGAATAATGTGCGCAACAAGGATTTAGGCGAAGTCGGGGAAGCTTTGTCGGGTCTGGTGGTAGAATTAAAATCGCTGGATTTTGACGGCGAAGAAGAAAAAGGGCTCTTCTCCAAGCTGTTCAAAAAAGGCAAAAGCCAGCTGGAAGAGTTAAAAGCCCAGTTTAGTGAAGCAGAAGTCAATGTGGATAAAATCAGTGCGATTCTGGAACAGCATCAGATTGCGCTGATGAAAGATGTTGCCATGTTTGATGAAATGTATAATCTGAACCTGCAGTATTATAAAGAATTAACCATGTATATTCTGGCAGGCCGCAAACGTCTGGAAGAAGTACGTGCAACCGACGTGGAAGCACTGCGTCAGAAAGCGGCAGCCTCCGGCAGCGCTGAAGATGCGCAGGCTTACAACGATCTGGTGAATATGTGCAATCGCTTTGAGAAAAAACTGCATGATCTGGAAATGAGCCGTATGGTATCCATTCAGATGGGGCCGCAGACTCGCATGCTGCAGAATAATGATGTGATGATGATTGAAAAAATCCAGTCGTCGCTGGTAAATACCATTCCGTTATGGAAAAGCCAGATGGTGCTGGCGCTGGGGCTTGAAAATGCCCGCAAAGCCACTGCAGCACAGGCAGCGGTATCGGAGATGACCAACGAACTGTTAAAGAAAAACGCGGAAAAACTGAAGCAGGGTTCTATTGATATCGCCAAAGAGGCAGAACGCAGCATTATTGATATCGAAACGCTGCAGCACACCAACGAACAGCTGATTTCTACATTAGATGAAGTAATGCAGATTCAGCGTGACGGTGCCCAGAAACGTCAGGAAGCCGAAGCGGAACTGCGCCGTATTGAAGGCGAACTGAAAGCAAAACTGACAGAACTCCGCTAAGGAGGTTGAATAACCATTATGAAAGAACTGTTAAAGAATCGAAAGGCAGCAGTGGGAATCACCGTTGTGATTATGATTCTCTCTACCATTCTCGGCTCGGGCCGGTCTATGGATGCAGCTGCCTACAAGGTGGAGCGTTATTTTATTGAAGGCTCCGGCGGATACAGCATTCAGCGCGATCTGGACAGCCGCACCGGGCTTGCCAAAAATCTGCTGGTGATTGCAGAACGCAATCTGTACAGCAGTGATGAGGCGGTACTGGAGCTGCAGGATGCCATCGCGCAGATGGAAGAGGCTGAAACGGTGAAAGAAAAGGCGGCAGCGAATCAGCAGCTGACAGCTGCGACGGAGCGGATGAATCTGGTACTGGAAGAATGTGCGCTCTCAAGCACCGACGATCGTTATCGCCGGCAGATCCGCACCGACCTGGCATCGTACAGCCAGACCATCAGCCATGATCCGTATAATGAAATGGCAACCGAGTATAACGAAAAGGTGCTGGGAAGCTTTCCGGCCAGTGTCTTAAAACTGGTAAACGGTGCGGAAGAACTGGACACTTTTAACTGATAACAGAAATGGGCGTTACAGAGTCCTATAACAGAACAGGAGGAATGTCCGTGAAAAAACAGAAAATATGGATATCTCTGCTGCTGATTCTGCTCTTGTGCGTGCCGTCAGCGGCCTTTGCCGTGGTGGAGGCGCCGGCTGAGATTTATGTGGGCGACTATGCCAATGTGCTAAGTGCAGAAACCGAACAGTATATCATTGAGCAGAACCAGGCGCTGGCCCAGGCCACCGGTGCCCAGATTGTGATTGTAACCGTGGATTTTCTGGACGGCATGGAAATTGAGGACTATGCCTACACGATTTTTAACGACTGGGGAATTGGCGATGCAGAAAAAAACAACGGACTGCTGCTGCTGTTAGCTATTGGCGAGGAAAACTACTGGGCTATGCAGGGTTCGGGGCTGGAAGGTGTGTTATCCAGCGGTATGCTGGGTGATTATCTGTATGAATATTTGGAGCCGGACTTTGCAGCAGGCGATTATGATGCCGGTGTGTACAAGGTGTTTAACGCCTTTTTAGGATGGTTCCAGGAATATTACGATGGCAATGGAAGCGGAAGCGCTGCGGGAGGAACGGAATCCGTCAATCGGCAGCCGGCTGATGAAGAAGATGGCGATTTTACACTGCTTGTCATTATTCTTCTGGTGATTATTGTGATTGTGCTGATCAGCATGAACAACCGACGCAAAGACCAGAAGCGAAAAAACGACAGAAATAACCGTAATAACCGGCCGGGCGGCGGTGGCGGACGATATGATGACCGTGACTACGACAGAAAATACGGCAGAACAAAAGGCAGCCGGCATGACCAGGATGGCTGGGACGGTGCCGAGGATTACCGGCGCAGAACGGGAGATCCGGATGTGATTTTGATTCCGGGGATGCTTGGTGTTCCGTCCGGAAATGACCGGCGAGACCGAAGCGGCGATGATGCCGGAGATATTGGTGATATCGGCGATGTGCTGGAGGATCTTTTCGGCGGCGGTTCTACCAGAGGCGGCGGTGCCGGCAGAGCGGGTGGCGGTTTTGGAGGATTCGGCGGCTCATCCGGCGGATTTGGAGGCTTTGGCGGTGGTTTCGGCGGCGGCGGAAGCCGTGGCGGCGGTGCTGGCCGAGGCTAGCTATTGACAGTAAAACGGGAATACGGTACAATGGAAGAGTATGGGTAAGCCTTTTATTTTATTAAAATATTTAAATTTTTGAGGAGGAGTTCATCAAATGGCAAAAGCTAAATTTGAACGTACAAAACCACATGTAAACATTGGTACCATCGGTCACGTAGACCATGGTA
>DAISWV010000077.1:0-6963 GCA_036826195.1 Peptococcaceae bacterium
ATTTTCTATTTCGTGTTGGCCGCCCGCTGACGACTTTGATATCTTATCACTTCCCGCCTCCCTTTGTCAACACCTTTTTGCAAAAACTTTTAATTTTTCTGTCATTTTTACCAAATGTACACAAAAGAGCGACATTTCTCCACCAGTGGAAGAATATCGCTCTTTTACGTACATTATTTCTACTAACGTTCCTGTGTTTTCTACTGAATAACCTCAATATAGGTTGCAGATACATATCCCTTTATACCGCTAGACGTTACAATCTGATACCAGGCTCCATTCTGGCCCAGAATTTCTACTGTATCGCCTTTATAAACCTGACCTAGAATCGCACCATCTGTACTGGCCTGGCCACGCACATTCAGACTCCCTTCCTGAATTGCCACGCGTCCTTTGCTTACAGAATCCTGTACTGCAGGATTCTGCGGTGCTGTTTCAACGGAGGGCTGCTCTTCCGGTGGTGTTGTTTCCATCGGCATATCACCCTGTTCTTTCTGAGGAGTAGCAATCACAACACTGTTGTTCTCTCCATTATAGGTAATCCCGGTATATTTGCTTCCGGTTTCAATGCTCGATTCCCCTAAACCGTCCGGATGCAGTTTTTCCTGTTCATTGATAAACTGCTGTACCTCCCGGTTTGCATGAGCCTGTTTTAAATCTTCCGCCAGAGACACACTTCCACTGCCACCATTTATCGGATGGTTCAAAAACGCAAAAACGCCTCCTCCGACTGCACCAATAAAAAATGTTATTAAGGATACAACCGCTACACGCTTTACATTCATTTCTGCTTCCTCTATTCTTCCTTTTTACCGATAACACCAAGTTTCATGGCACTATAAATAATTACCACAGAGATTACCGCCAGCAGCAGAATACCCTGAGTAGAATTCAGATACGTCATAATCAGCCCGCACAGCGCCAGCACAGCACTGACTGCATAAATTACAAGAACCGTATCGCGATGACTGAAACCGTATTTTAAGAGACAGTGATGCAGATGGTTCTTGTCTGGTTTAAAAATCGGTTTGTTATTCATCTTACGACGAATAATAGCAAACAGTGTATCCAGAATCGGAATTGCCAGCACTAACAGCGGCGGAACCAGCGACAGCAGTGTAAAGCTTTTTGCAAAGCCCATTACCGCCAAAACCGACAGATTATACCCGAGAAACATAGACCCGGTATCACCCATAAAAATAGATGCCGGGTGGAAATTATATTTCAGGAACCCTAATGTCGCCCCGATTAAAATCATTGCCATTGATGCCATCAGATACTGCCCGCTCGCATAGCCGACAATTGCCATTGTAATCGCTGCAATAGTGGAGATCCCTGCAGCCAGCCCATCCAGCCCGTCAATCAGGTTTACCGCATTGGTAATCGCTACAATCCAGATAACAGTAAATGGCGCACTGAAAATAGACAACTGGAACATGCCGCCGAAGAAAATATCGGTCATAAAGTCTACGCGCACACCAAACCCTACGACAATGCAGGCTGCCAGAATCTGACCGCACAGTTTCACTTTTGCCGGAATATCTTTCATATCATCTACGATACCAACCAGCACCAGCACTGTACCGCCTAAAAACAGACCAAGCAGCTGCCGGGTCATGCCCTGACTTAAAAACAGCACCGCAAAAAAGCTGATGTAAATTGCCAGCCCGCCCATACGCGGCATAATTCTGGTATGTACTTTACGTGCATTCGGCTTGTCCACCGCACCGATTTTAACTGCAAGTTTTGCCACCAGTGGCACTAAAAGCAGACTGTAGATCAGCGCCAGACCCGCCATAAAAATATCTTTTAACATATCGTTCTGCCTCCGAACTATTGAAACATCGTTGCGGATACTCCACACAGCAGGGGAATATCCGCAACTACTTTACATCATTCCTGATAAATTTGCAACTGTTAAAATTTTATTTCTGCAGCGAACGAATCATTTCCGCCGGTGCTTTTGCCTGCCGCGCAATAATTTCCATATTACGAGCCAGCATCTGCTTTTCATTTTCCGTCTGTTTCTGCAAACGACTCATCGAGCGAATCAATTGTGCAGATTCTACACTATCTACCGCATAGCAGTCCGGCTGACGAAGCAGCTGCATAAAACTGGTTACTTTCGGGTCATACGACAGCCCAACCATTGGTTTCAACAGTGCCGCCCCCATAATCAGGCTGTGCAGACGCATCCCCATGATTAAATCAGCATTTTTCAGAATAGCCATTGTATCCTGCGGGCTGTAGTTACCGTTTAACACAACCGCATCCTGTTTCATCAACGCTGCAATTGCACGACCGGCCTCCACATCTTCCGGATAATGAAACGGAAGAAACACTACCTGCCAGCCTTCTTTTGCCATTGCATCACAGCTTTCAGCTATTTCGCCAAAGAAATGGTCAGAATGTTTCCAGTTGCGCGCTGCAACCATCAGTGTTTTTCTGCCATCCAGAAAGCCTGCTTCTGCCTCACGCAAAAGCTGAAGCCCTTTTGCTTCATCAATAGAATCGGCCGAAATCCCCAGTACCGGATCCACAGCTACCATAATTTCACGATACACACCCATCTCCATCAGTTCCCGGCGGGAATCCATGTCTCGCACCGTTATGGCCTGTACTTTATTCAGAATTTTTGCCACCAGTGCCCGGTTACGCGGTTCATTCACCGGTCCGATGCCCTGGGCATAAACAATCACTTTTTTCCGCATCATCTGCGCCAGTTTTATAACGCCCAGATAATACAGAATGCCGTTTTTACTGGTAACATCCTGCAGCAGGCTGCCACCACCGCTTATCAACACATCACAGTTTTTAACAGCCTTCGGCAGGCTTGTTTTGCCCCAGCGGTCCACTGCATGTACACCAAACTGTTCTGCTGTCTTTTCCGGCTGATTAGAAAGCACCGTAATATCCACATCCGGCATTACTTCACGCAGCGCCTGCACAATGGCAAAGAGCACTGCATCATCACCGGCATTGTCAAATCCATAATATCCAGAAAGCAAAACTTTCATCGCAATCCCTCTTTCTTTTCCAGATGCTGATACAGTTTCAGTAAAAGCTGAACACCCAGCACCAGCAGCACACCCAGTACGATGCCTAACAGAAGGCCATTAAAGCTTCTCTGCAGCGACATGAAAAGAGCGGTGTGAATATGTGCATAGGTATTTACCAGCGATACCTGACCAATAATGGCCGGAATCGTTAAAATCCAGTTTTTACGGCTTGCGCCCAGCCAGAACAGAAGCAGGGTACAAGGATAGCCGATTAAAAATTCCTTGCTGCGCGGCCGAACTCCCATTACATCATTCAGGAAGTTACGCATGGTGGATTCTGCCACACTCAGCTCTGCTGTTGTATTCCCGGTACGGCTGATATAAATAACACCTGCCACAGCAACCAGTGCAAACAGAGCTGCCCATTTGTAATCCAGCGCTTTATCCAGCAGCTGTTTTGCATTTTCCAGCGGTTTTTCCACATTCCAGAGGTACAGGATAAATGGAACTGCAGCAATTGGAATCACATGTGCAATTTTAACCCCAATAAACTGATCCAGTTTCAGCATAAAGAGAATATCTGCCAGCAACCCCACCATCAGAATAGCACCAATATAACTCAACGCACACATTGCAAGCAGAGCCAGAATTGCTTTTGCTAATGACCGACGTTCCGGTTTCATTACTAAAATACAGGATAATGTCGGGAATGTTACCACACTCAGTAACGCCATCAGTTTTTTCGCCATAACAGGATTCAGCACCAGAAGCCCCATCCAGGCCACACTGCCTAAAATCAGAGCCAGTGCCCCCAGTTTTGGCAGACGCATTTCCAGTAAAATCAGCATTACACCGGCGGCTACCCCCACACCAATCAGTGCCAGAATCACCATACTTGCCGTAATGCTGTCCGGCTTTTCATACGGCTGATCCAGTTTAAAGCCGGAATCCAGCAGCCCGGTCTGAATTGCTTCCAGATAATCCAGGTTGGTTTCCAGAGAAGTTCCTGGAGAAGTAATATCGAAGAATCGAACCAGGAGACTGCGCATATTGCGTTCTCTCGCCGCCAGCATCCAGCGGTCCAGTGCCGATTCCTGTGTAAATTTACCCATTTCATTGTTTGCAATAGTGTGCAGACGAATTACATCTTTGTTTAACAGAACGCCCAGCTGATTTAAGCCTTTCTGGTCGGAAAATTCAATGGTCCCGATGGTTACTTCCGGATTGCCTTCACTGTCTTTCAGTAAATCTGCAATGGAGCGTGTAGTATCCGGATACCCCGGCAGTTCTTTATCATTAAACAGTAAATACTGCAGGTTTGGCAGCGTTTTCACTTCGCCAAAAACCATGCGCAGCGATTCTCCGCTTGGACTGCTCCAGCTTCTGAGCTGCGGTACTGTTCCCATGCCCAGTTCCGCCATGCGATTCATCGCTTCTGTATCAAAGCCCACACCGATTTCTTTTACTTTTGTCATCACGGTAGTCAGTTCCGTATCTCCAGTCGGCACCATAACCGGAATGGTAATCACAGGCACGCTGCCTGGATAATATGCAGAACCTGCCGCTTTCAGCAGTGTATGCGCTTTTACCTGCTCCGCAATTGTTTCATCTAAAATTGCAACATACACTGTTGCCTCGTTAATCGGCATCTCGGAAGATACCTGGTTGTAAAAATTGGTATTTTTAATATTCTGCCCTAACTGCAGTGAAACCTGACCATTATTAGCCAGATCCCCCAGGCTCCACTCCTTATACAGCACCGCAGAAACACCGCGCTGCTGCATTTCACCAGCCAGTTCAGCTTCACTCATGTCATTTCCATTTGCCAGTGCAACAATATCATTATAGTTTACTATCATCTGGACATTGCGGTAATCCGCCTCTGACTGCATACGCTGTCCCCACAGAGTCAGGCTGCAGACAACTGCAATGGCTACCAGCAGCCAGCCCAGCTGCTTCATTCGTTTCAGATTCATATCAGCACTCCCTTGTAAATTCACAGTTATATTTATTGTATCATAGATAACAACGGTATTTCAATAAACATACACGTATTGTTACCAGATTTCCACAAAATAAAACTGCTGCAGGTTTGGCACCATGCAGCAGTCTGTGATTAATTTTCAGTTGTTTCTGTCGGTTCTGTTTTCTTTGCTGTGTTTTTTTCGTTTTTCTTTGCGTTTTTCTTTTCCAGTTCTCTCTGTTTTTTCTTGGATGGGTTCTGTGGAGGATTTTTCTTTTTCTCTTTTTTTGGTTTTTCCTCACGAATCCCTTTGCGTTCCGCCTCGGTAGGCTGTGTTTTCCCAATGCGGAAAATTTCAGCACCGGTACGTTTTGCAACGCCCCATTTTTCCTCGTTTTTGCGTTTTTTAATAAACCAGGATACCGAAATAATCGCCATAAGAGTCAGCAGAATCAGCGAAACTCTCATATCTCCCTGCTGCATCAATGTCCCAAAGAAACAAATCAGCGCAGCCGATGTGCTGAACAGTGTCATAAAACGCAGCAGTTCCTCAATCGCGCGATCTCGCAGTTTATCGTCATAGTTTTTCCATGTTTCTATAAATTTCATAACAAGTGCCTCCAAATACTATCAACTTATTAGAACAATAAATGTATTATATCAATTACATGCTCAAATAGCAATAATAGACAGCAAATTCTTTTCGTGATATAATCTTCTGCAAATATTACTGAAAAGAGGATTGCCTATGTCTATCGAAATTGTACGCGATTATTTAAAGCAGTTCCAGGCGGATGACCGTATTCTGGAATTTGAAACATCCAGTGCCACCGTAGAACTGGCAGCTCAGGCCGTTGGCTGTATTCCGGCACGCATTGCCAAAACACTGTCCTTTTATACGGAAAATGGCTGCATGCTGATTGTAACTGCCGGTGATGCTAAAATTGATAACAGCAAATTCAAACATTTTTTCGGCTATAAAGCAAAAATGCTGGCCGCCGAAGATGTGACCGCTATGACAAACCACGCCATCGGCGGTGTATGTCCATTTGGTGTTCCCGAAAATACAGCTGTGTATCTGGATAAATCCATGCAGCGCTTTGAAACCGTATTCCCGGCCTGCGGAAGCAGCAACAGCGCTATTGAACTCGATTGTGATACCCTGTTTCAGTATTCCCGTGCAAAAGAGTGGGTAGATGTATGCAAGGGCTGGCAGGATGAAGCATAAGCAGGCATAAACAAAGGCTGAGATAAAAATTTTATCTCAGCCTCTTTTGTATTTACGCTACAAAAAAGAAAATCATCAGAAAATGAAACAGACTGCCTGCCAGCACAAACATATGAAACAGCTCATGAAATCCAAACTGTGCGGAGATATTCGGCTTTTTCAGGATATAAATAACACCGCCCGCCGTATAACTGATACCGCCTAATGCTAACAGCAGCACAGCCGCACCGCTCATAGACTGAAAAATTGAAATGTCAAACAGAATGGCCCAGCCCATGGCGATATAAAGCAGTGTCTGGAGCCAGCGCGGAGCAGAAAACCAGCACAGCTTGATAATAATCCCGATAATGGCACAGGCCCACATGGCAATGGTAAAAATCCAGCCCTCCAGCCCGGCCAGATATTTCAGCAGAATCGGTGTGTAGGTACCCGCAATCAGTACATAAATCATAGCATGATCCAGTTTGCGCAGAATCAGAAGGGTCTTCTGTGAACCGTTAAAATAATGATAGATCGAACTGGCCGCATACAGTGCTACCAGAGAACATCCGAACAGAATCACACCGGCCAGCACTTTTACCGACCAGTCTGACCAGATAACAGTTTTTAAAATCAGCAGCACGGTGGCTATTGCAAAAAAGACGGCACCAACACAGTGACTTAGACTGCTGACCGGCTCACGTGCGTTTAACATATAACGAGACATATTGATTCCCCCTGCTCACTCAAATATGACATCTAGTATTTAAAACTAGATGTCATATTTATTATAG
>DAISWV010000078.1:0-6902 GCA_036826195.1 Peptococcaceae bacterium
CGGCCGAAATCCGCATGTTCCGCATGTGGGGGGCAAGTGCCGTTGGCATGTCCACAGTACCGGAGGTTATTGTGGCAAACCACTCAGGGCTCCGCGTGATGGGGATTTCCTGCATCACCAATATGGCAGCCGGGGTGCTGGATCAGCCGTTAACCGAGGAGGAAGTGCTGGAAACCGGGGCAAAATCCGGGGCAGCGTTCCAGGCTTTGATGACACGTATTGTAGAAAAACTGTAAGGTGGAGAAACGCTTATGAATACCTTGATCACTGCAGTGGCAACAACTGCCGCAGTGCTGGCAAACATGTTTGCACCTGTTATGCCTGACGCTCTGGATTTGCCTGTGGCGGCGATTGTGGATGTGGAGCAGAACCCGTATGCCAAGCTTTATTATTATGAGGCGGATAAAAAAGCCCGTTATGAGACCTATCAGGCGTTACATGCCGAGCTTCCTGCCGATGAGGTGGTATGGCGGGTAAACGCAGGGCTGGATTATGATTTTTATACGAATATTCAGCCGGTGGCCGATGTGAATACCGTGCCTTTCATTGTAAACAAATATTATCAGCTTTCCGCGGACTATGTGCCGGCGGATTTAACAGCACTGCCGTCGGGGCGCCTTGCCACAAAGGATACCTGTGCGGCCTATAACGCCATGGTGGCCGATGCCCGCAAAGAGGGGCTGCGTATCTATGCTGCTTCGGCGTATCGGTCTTATGCGACGCAGAAACGTTTATACGACGGTTATCTGAAACGGGATAAGGGCAATGTGGCACTGGTGGATACCTACAGCGCGCGGCCGGGGCACAGTGAACATCAGACAGGCCGTGCCATTGATCTGTGCGGTTCGTATGGTTCACTGGATGCCTTTATTAACACGCCGGAAGGGCCGTGGGTGCGTGACAACTGCTACAAATACGGCTTTATTGTGCGCTATGAAAAGGATATTGTGCCGTTAACCGGCTATAAATATGAGCCGTGGCATATCACCTATGTGGGCGTGGATATCGCCGCCGATATGCGCCAGAAGGGCATTACCTGCCTGGAGGAATATGTGGTAAAATATATTGACCACAAGCCTTCGGAAACAGTATAATAAATATGTTGCGCGATACCGCGGGAGCCTTGTGCCCTGCAGGAGAGCGTCGCGTAATGGGAAAACAGATCAGCATTATAAAATTGGGAGAGCCACCTGGATCCGTGAACGACCGGGATGGATGACAGGAAAGAGATACCAGAGTTGTCCGGCAGGTTCGCTATAACCATGCAGACAGCTCTTTTTCTTTGCTTCATTTGGGCTTTGCCGCAAAAAACAAATGAGGTGAAACAATATGCAGAATGATTTACAGTATGAACAGCAGACACAGGAAACACACGTATCCGGCAATATGGGGAGCCGGAAGGGCAGACAGCGTATGAGCACACGCAAAATGGCGGTAGCCGGTATGCTGGGGGCGGTTGCCATCGTGTTAAGCGTAACAGGGCTGGGGATGATTCCGGTGCCGTCGCTTGCCGGCAGGGCAACCATTATGCACGTGCCGGTGATTTTAGCAGCCATTTTAGAAGGGCCTGCCGTCGGGGCGTTTACCGGGTTTATTTTCGGGCTTTACAGCTTTATGACGCCGGTTGGTGCCATTCCTGCCGACCCCGTTGTGCGCATTCTGCCGCGTATATTCATCGGGGTTACCGCCTATTATACCTATGTGCTGTGCCGCCGCTCGCGTCTGGGCGTGGCGATGGCGGCCATCATCGGCACCCTGACCAACACCATCGGGTATCTGGGGCTTGCCAGCCTGATCGGCTATCTGCCATGGGCGGCGTCATTTACGGTGATGGTGACACAGATGCCCTTTGAGATGATTCTGGCTGTGGTGCTGCTCTTAGCACTGGATAAAGCATTTACACGTAGAGGATGATGAATTTTGTTACTGGCTTTTGATATCGGGAACACCAACATTGTAATCGGGGTGTTTCAGAATAATACACTTCTGGCCGACTGGCGCATTGCCAGCGACCGCCAGAAAACACACGATGAATACGGGCTCTTAGTCGAGCAGCTGTTTCAGTGCAGCAATCTGAAACGGGAAGATGTAAAAGATATTATTATCTCCTCCGTTGTGCCAAACCTGACCGATGTCATTAAACGCACCTGCGAGCAGTATTTTAAACTGGCGCCTATGGTGGTGGGGCAGGGGCTCAAAACCGGCATGCCGATTCGCTACGATAATCCCAAAGAAGTAGGGGCCGACCGTATTGTAAACGCGGTGGCAGCCATTGAGGAATACGGCGCGCCGCTGATTATTCTGGATTTCGGGACAGCCACCACCTTCTGTGTGGTAAACGAGAAGGGGGAATATCTGGGCGGCGCCATTGCACCGGGTGTGGGGATTTCGTTAAATGCTCTGGTGGAACGCACAGCCCAGCTGCCAAAGGTAGAGATGGTAGTGCCGGATAAGGTTATCGGCAAAACAACAGTACACGCTATCCAGAGCGGTCTGTTATACGGCTATTGCGGTATGGTGGATGGTATGGTGCGCCGCATTGCCGCGGAGCTGGCCATGCCGCTCGAAAAAATCGGCGTGATTGCTACCGGCGGATTGGCGGAGGTAATCCATGCAAACACGGAAACCATCCAGACCATTGACCAGATGTTAACCTTAAAAGGGCTGCTGCTTCTTTATAATCGCAACGAAAAGCTGCACAATGACCGGAAAGAAGCAGGTGAGGCCTGATGCTGGATGTATGTTTACTGGGATGCGGCGGGATGCTGCCGCTGCCAAAACGGTTTTTAACCTCGCTTCTGGTGCGTCACGGCGGAAAAAGCATTTTAATCGACTGCGGCGAGAGTACGCAGGTGGCGCTGCATTTATGCGGCTGGAGCGTAAAGCAGATTGACCACATTTTGATTACCCATTTTCACGGTGATCATGTGGTAGGGCTGCCGGGGCTTCTGATGACCATGGGCAACAACAGCCGCACCGAGCCGGTGCATATCTGGGGGAACCCGGGGCTGAAACAGATTTTAGATGGGCTTCTGGTGGTTTGCCCGCAGCTGCCGTTTGAAGTCATCTGCCACGATGTGACCGAGACCGATTACCGCTTTATGGCAGGTGAGCTGGAAGTGCAGGCTGTGCCGGTGGAACATCGGGTGCCATGCCTGGCCTACAGCTTATCACTTTCTCGTGCCGGTAAATTTGATGCCGTCCGCGCAAAGGAAAAGGGGATTCCGCTCAAATACTGGGCGCCGCTGCAGCGGGGCGAAATTATTACCGACGGCGATATTATCTATTATCCGGAGGATGTACTGGGAGCACCGCGCCGGGGGTTAAAGCTTACCTATGCCACTGACTGCCGCCCGAGCGATGCAATTGTGGAGCTGGCAAAGGACAGTGATTTATTTGTAGCGGAAGGGCTTTACGGGGATCCGGAAAAACAGCCCGGGGCTGCGGAAAAAGGCCATATGGTGTATGCCGAGGCGGCCCTTATGGCACGGGATGCGGGCGTAAAAGAGCTGTGGCTCACCCATTACAGTCCGGCGATGCTGAATCCGCCGGAATATCTCCATGTGGCAAAAGAAATTTTTGAAAACACAAAATGCGGCGATAATCTGATGACCGCCGCACTCAGATTTGACGAATAACTCTAAACCGGTATCCGGAACGGGGGAATCGACGGAGAGAACAGCTTTGTGAAAAAGTTTTCATAAAGCTGTTTTATTTTACATGTAACAGGGTAAATATGTTATATCGAGTTGAAATGCAAAGGGGATTATGAATATGCACAATACAAGAAACATTCAGGAAGATTTAATTTACGTTGGTGCCAGCGATCGCCGGCTGGCTCTGTTTGAAAATCATTATCCGATTCCGAGAGGGGTTTCCTATAACGCTTATGTAGTGCTGGATGAAAAAACCGTTCTGTTAGATACCGCCGATGCGGCAGTTTCCGATCAGTTTTTCGAAAACGTGGAGCATGCCTTAGGGGGACGGGCGCTGGATTATATTATCGTAAACCACATGGAGCCGGACCACTGTGCAAGCCTGGGCCGCCTGTTAGAGGTGTACCCGGAAACCACGGTTATCTGTAACAGCAAAACCTTAACCATGATTCACCAGTTCTTCCGCACAAATATCGAAGACCGCGTGATGATTATCAAAGAAGGGGACACCTTCTCTTCCGGCCGTCACGTATTTACATTTGTGATGGCGCCAATGGTGCACTGGCCGGAAGCCATGGTAACCTATGATACGACCGATAAAATTCTGTTCTCTGCCGATGCATTCGGTACATGGGGCGCATTAAACGGCAACCTGTATAACGATGATGTAAACTTTGAGCGCGACTGGCTGGACGATGCCCGCCGTTACTATACCAATATTGTAGGTAAATACGGCCCGCAGGTACAGGCACTCTTAGGAAAGGCCGCAGGGCTTGAAATCAGCATGATCTGCCCGCTGCACGGCCCGGTCATTCGCAGCGACTTTGGCTTCTTCCTGGATAAATACCAGAAATGGAGCACCTATGAGCCGGAAGATAAAGCGGTTATGATTGCCTACGGTTCTATTTACGGCGGCACCGCTGCCGCTGCCGATATCTTAGCAAACAAACTGGCAGAGCGCGGCGTTAAAAATATCACCGTATATGATACCTCTGCAACCCATTCGTCCTATATTTTAGCCGATGCGTTCCGCTGCAGCCATCTGGTGTTTGCGAGCGCAACCTACAATAACAATATTTTTTCCAGTATGGAGCATTTGCTGCATGAGCTGAAAGCCCATAATCTTTCGAACCGTACCGTAGCCCTGATTCAGAACGGTACCTGGGGGCCGAATGCCGGCAAACAGATGCGGGAGATGCTGGAAGGCATGAAAAATATGAATATTCTGGACGGCATGGTAACCATTAAATCCCGCCTGACCGAAGGCCAGCTGAGTGAGCTGGATGCCCTGGCCGATGCCATTGTGGCTTCTATGCAGGAATAAAAACAGAAATAAAAAATGTTTAAAACAGCGTAAAATGTGTAAGAATAATTATAGAGTAAAAGAAAGCATCAAGAACAGTGAGAGAAAAGGAGCGACTTATTATGGATAACAACAAATACGAATGCCCTTGCGGCTATATTTATGACCCTGCCGACGGCGACATGGAAGCCGGTATTGAGCCGGGCACTCCATTTGCTGAACTGCCGGAAGACTGGGTTTGCCCGGTATGCGGCTTAGGCAAAGAGAATTTTTATCGCCACTAAAATGGGGATAAAACGAATAACGCCTTCTTAAAATAGTATAAAATATAAACACAGAGAACCCTTCTGATGGCAGCTGCCGCTGGAAGGGTTCTCTGTGTTTTTGTTTGCAGATCGTATTCAAGAGGTCAGCGGTTCGTTTTTAACGAGCCACTTTTTTCATCCTACTCTTGGAAACTATACTACAGTGTTATTTTTATTGGTGCACGTCGATAAATACGAATAAAATACGAAAGGAATACGAAAGAAATGCGAAAAGCTGTTGTTTTTTTCATGAGAGTGTGGTATACTAACGGCGAGGTGATGATAATGACTTTGAAAGATTTACGAGTATCCAAGGGACTCAGCCAGGCTGCATGTGCGGCATATCTGGGTATGTCTACAAGGAATTATCAGAATTACGAGAATGATCCTAAGAAGGCCAACACGGCAAAGTACAACGCGATTTATCAAAAGCTTGAAGCCTATGGTAAGGAGATATCTGTTCCTGCTGACGTTTCGATGGCGGGTAACTTCAATACCAACGTAATTACCAGAGCTGGTTTGCAAGCTCTTGTTCGTGGTATAGTTAAATATAAAAAGAGAGATTGCTTCGCAACTTTGCAGCAGTTTGTAACCAGAGATATTGATGGTAAGATTTGTATTCTTTACGGCTTGCGCAGAACGGGTAAAACAACCTTGCTGTTCCAGATGATCAGTGAGCTTCCCGTGGAGCAGACTGCATATATCAAGGTGAAGACAACGGACAATATGTCCAAACTCACGAAGGATCTTGATGTCCTACGCAAAAACGGATGCAAGTATGTATTCATTGATGAGATCACTTTGATGGAAGATTTCATCAACACTGCTGCGGTTCTTTCCGATATCTTTGCTATGATGGGCATGAAGATTGTTGTATCCGGAACAGATTCCCTTGGATTTGCTATGGCCAATCGAGACGAGTTGTATGATAGAAGTGTGACGATCCACACATCTTTTATTCCATTCAGAGAATACTCCAGACTGCTGGATATTGATTCCGTTGACAGATATATCGAATATGGCGGAACGCTCAAAATGGAGAATATGGGCTTTGAGGATCCGGATTCGGCCTTTGATGATGTTTCTTTCCGCGATGATGAGAGTACAAGAAAGTATATTGATACCGCAATCAGCCGCAACATTCAGCATACGCTGAAAAATGACCACTACGGTGAATATTTCAATCAGCTGCGCGAGCTTTACGATAAGGGTGAGTTGACTAATGTGATCAACCGCATTGTAGAGAGTATGAACCATCAGTTCCTTCTGCGCGTGGTACAGGAAGAATTCAAGTCGCACGATCTTGGTTCTTCGAGAGAACTCCTGCTGAAAGAAGCTCCTGCGGACAGAGCACATGTGCTTTATGATGTGGATACTAAAGCAATCGTTGAACGTTTGAAGGCAATTATTGATGTCAAAGAAAGACGCGAAACCACGGTGGAGATCACACAGGAACATATTGAGAAAATCAAGAAATATCTCTTCATGCTTGATTTGATTGTGAATTGTACCGAGCGACATGAGGCACGTGGGCAGGAAGACTATACCGTATTCTCACAGCCCGGTATGCGTTATTCCATTGCGAAAGCGCTTGTATATTCGCTCAAGCAGGATGCGTATTTCCAAACGGTATCAGAG
>DAISWV010000079.1:0-6855 GCA_036826195.1 Peptococcaceae bacterium
GGTTAGCACTAATATTTACAGCGAAGATGAGTCTGGTATCTAGTAGAAGAATTGACTATGGGTATTCCAATGGGGGATCTATATATTAATGGCAGAGATGCCGCTTATGTATCTGCAGGGGGAACAAAGCTCGAAGAAGATGGGAAATCTTTTGGCTCGCTGATGGAATTTCACTTGAAAGAAGGAATTGATACTTCTGGTGAACTGGATATGAAACTGGTGTATCATAATATCAGTCTGAAAGAGGGCAGCCCTTCCGGGGAATGGGTATTTCACTTTAAAGCGGATGGAAGTGCTCTGGCTGCCGATACACAAATCATTCCGCTGAATTATCATCTGGAACTGGAAAATGGTGCGGAGATTCATATTGCTGATTACATCGGTAATATTCTTGGTCAGCGAATTGCGTATTCGATGCATGGAGATGTAAATCGCGATTTAAAGCTGAAAGGTGTGGATGACAAAGGAAAAGATATTGTATTTCAAAGCAGCGTGTACGAGGGCAATCTAACAGGTACAAAAGGGCATGGATATCTGCAGAATGATGTTTTGTCCGGCAGCGCCATTACAGAGGATACGGTATGGCTTCAGCTTACACCATATCTTGGGGAGACAGCACAGAATGAAAGTGGACAATATGTTACACAGTATAAAGCAGCAGGTGAGCCATTTACGATTTATCTGCAGAAATAAGGAATGAATGTACACAACTGTATAGAAGGCACACGGGGAGAATTGGTTTATACCGGTTCTCCTTTTTCGCGTCGTTGGAGATATTGTTTATCTGGTGATTTAAAGCACAGTATAATACAATAGAAATACAGTGCATAGTAACAGAAACAATGGTATAATAAATATATTCAGACTGCAAAAGGGGGATGAGCCGATGAAACGAATCATGGTATGGATATCGATGTTTTTATTTGTTGGTGTACTGCTGTGTTTTACACCTGCCTGCGATATAAATGAACCGCAGACAGAGGATAACAGGCAGAATACACAAAAGCCGGAAGTGTATGTGGTACACAGCAGTCATAATCTGATTGGCAGCTGGAAGACTGAATATGGCGTGATTCGGGAAGACGGCACCTTGCTTTTGCCAATCGCATATGATCGGGTACAGATTCTGACCGATGCCGCTACATGCGAGGCGGTTCGGCTGCAGAGTATTGAAACGCAGGTAAGTGATGATGTGGAGAAGTCAGAAGATATACTGGAACAGTATTATCAAAGCATGCATATGGGAGAAGGGGAGCCGTTTTTTGTCTATCGTTATCAGCTCTATGATTTAAACGGCAAAGCAATTGGGGAACCTTCTGACTGCGGGATCCGGCAAATTTGCGGTGATTTAACGCTATACCAGAATAACCGGCTGGTGTATAGTCCGACTGGTGAAGTGCTGATGGATAATTGTGACAGCATTACATTTGGAGAGAACAGTTACATTATTGTGTATGAACAATACAAAAAAGTTCGTGTACTGAATGCAGATCTGGAAGTGCTGCTGGATGTGAATGGCAGTGAAAGCTTTATCGATTCAGGAGGGCGGGTTCTGATTGTAACAGTCGGAGAAGACGGTAAACAAGGCCTTAGCCTGCTTGATGGCACACAGCTTGTACCAGAGGAATATGACTACTTTATGACGTATTATTCAGTACAGGCGCCTTATGTGCAGGCTGTGAAGGATGATATCACATCTGTGATTTCTCTTTCGGATGGGCATGTAGTTTATACTGCTGCGGATAATTATGAGTATGTGCAGGAACTGTTCGATGATTTCATGGTAATTCAAAAACGCGGTGAAATTGAAAAGGAAGGCAGTGTATGGCCAGTTTATGAATATACCAGTCAGCTCTATGACTATAATGGACGTCCACTTGGTAAAATCTATCGTTCTCTTTCGCCGGAAAATGATTTGTACCAGCGTACAAAAGCACAGACTGGAAAAGGTGTTTTATTGTTCCGGGCTGAAGAAATGAACGGCGACAGATGCTTTGTGGATGAAAATGGCCGTGTTGTCTATAAAATTGCAGATGGTGAATGGGTTAGTGCATTGACGGAGAACAGTCTTATTGTGAACAATCAGGATTGGAGTTTTGCCGAGCTGCGGAATCTGGGCAACGAAGTACTAAACAAAAAAGAATATGAAAGCATCAACAATCTGTATCTGGGTGCAAAAGGTGCCAATGGTTATTACAGCCGGTCAGATCTGGCTGTCGGCTGGTACACCTATAATAATGTGCAGCTGGCAGATGTGCTGGATGCGGAAGGCAATATATTAATTGAAAGGCTGAAAAGTGTAGATATGCTCTCTGAAAATCGGTTCTGGGTGGAAAAAGGCTTTTCACGCGGGCTTATGGATAGAGAAGGCAACTGGATTTATGAACAGACACGATTTGACTCGGAAACAGATGAGTAAAATAACAGACTTCAAAAACTGCTAGACATGACAGGAGGATCATTTATGAAAAGACAAGTAATTTGGATCGCATTAGTAGCAATTTTCTTTCTGACAGCTCTCTGCGGCTGCACTTCAGCAAAGCAGACAGATAAAGATATAGAGGAACAGAATGATAATCAGCAAGCTGCGGCAAATTCTCTTCAGCTTAGTCTAGAGGAATATCCGGTTATGGATGGCTCTACAGCTAATTTGCCAATGATGGCAGAAATAATGTCACAGGTGTGCGGGATTTCGCTGGAAGAAGCAGAAGATCTTACTGTCTGTGCAAAAACACCACAGGCGTGGGAGAATATTGTAAACGGTACAGCGGATATTCTGCTGGTATATGAGGCGGCTGAGGATACCAAAGCGATATTGGAAGCCTCTGGTGTGGAACTGGAAATTACACCGGTGGGGCGTGATGCGTTAGTGTTTATCAATAATGAAAAGAATCCAGTGGATAATTTGACGCAACAGCAGCTGATTGATATTTATACAGGAAAGATTACCAGCTGGAACGAAGTGGGCGGTGATAATCTAAAGATTGTGGCCTATCAACGTGTAGAAACCAGCGGCAGCCAGTCGTTGTTCAAGAAGCTGCTAATGAAAAATATTGAGCCTGTAGATGCGCCTCGAGAGTATCGGCCATCCGAGATGGGTGAACTGATTGATGAACTGGCATCGTATAATAATGAAGGCAGTGCACTGGGCTATTCCGTGTTCTATTATGCCAGCTATATGTATCAGCAGCCGGGGCTTAAGATGATTGCAGTAGATGGTGTAAATCCATCGGATGAAACGATCGCTAATGGCAGTTATCCGCTTTTAAATGATTATTATGTTGTAATTCGTGCGGATGAAGCGGAAGACAGTTCGGCGCGATTACTACGCGACTGGATATTATCAGATGAAGGAAGTGCAGCCATTATAAAAGCAGGATATATTCCAGTATAACAGTCTTTGAGCGATAAAAGAAAAATACCTGATTCTGCATTTCAGCAGTTGTCAGGTATTTTTTGTTTGGCATAAAATCCGAAAATACAGTGACAAGTTTCACTGAAAACATATGAATTTCAGTGAAAATATGCTATAATATATCCCATCATTTTGATGTTTGTTTTAGAGAATGGAACAGGCGAGAGCTGGTGTGTAAAATGCACGAGGTTTTAGTTGATATAGAGAAGTGAAGTGATATAAAAATGAAACCTTTTAACAGAAAAGAACAGGTCGCAGTAAGTGTTGCAATACTTGCTGCTATTGGTCTGGTAATATCGGCTATTATGGAAATTCAGGGGCATAGTCATCAGGAAAGTATTGTTTTGCTTCTGAATAAAATTATTGTCGCGGCAGTGCTTTTTTGTGCGGTAATTGTATATTACCAGCGCCGGGAGCGCGTTTATCTGCTGAAGATGTACCAGAAAATGAAAGTGAATGAAAATCTTTTACAAACGGCGGTAGCCAACAGTACTCAGCTGCTGTTTTTTTATGATCTGGAAAAAGATGAACTTCGTATTGTTAATCATGAACGGGTGTATATCAATCTTCCGGAAATTATTGAACGAGCTTCGGAAACACTTGGAACATATTTTCTGGAGCCGGAAGATGCCAGTGCACAGTTAGATCGAATTTTTCAGGAAGTTCAACAGATGGATGAGTATGCTGATTTTGATTTGTCACTGGAGATTAACAAGGTTATGCGTACATATCAGGTTCGCATAAAAAGTGTACGTGATAGAGAGAATCGGATTATACAGTGCGTAGGTGCTGTGGAGGATATCACAGAAACCATGTATCTGAAAAAAGAAGTAAAATTGCGCGAGCAGTTTTTGAGCAATATGATTGGGTTTTTGGCAGTGGATCTGCATGATGATGCTATTCTGCATGTATCTGAAAAAATGTCCATGTATTATGAAAAAGGAATGCGGTATACCACTTTTATGGCTCTGCAAAGAGAGCACAATATTGCATCATCTTATCAGAAGTATATTGAGGAAAATCTCAGCATTTCAAAATTGCGTGCCGATTATGAATGTGGAAAACACAGTATTGAACTGGAATATCAGGGCTATGATGATGAGAAGAATCCTATCTGGCGTGAATGCGGTATCCATCTGGACCAGGACTGGGAAACGGGACACGTTATAGCTTATATGGTGCTTAAAAACATTGATGCTGACAAACAGAAAGAATTTTTACTGCAGGAGAAAGCCAGCAGGGATTATTTAACCGGTCTGTATAACCGGGGGGCAGGTCAGGAGCGTATTGACCAGTTTCTGCAGGAACAGGCTGCCGCTTCGGTGGAACATACGCATGTGTTCTTAATATTGGATTTAGATGATTTTAAACAGCTGAATGATACTCTGGGGCATCAGATGGGAGACCGTGCACTGCAGGATGTAGCGGATATTTTACGAATGCATTTCCGTGAATATGATATTATCTGCCGCCTGGCTGGCGATGAGTTTGTTGTGCTGATTAAAAATCTGCCGTATGATGTTATTCGTAAAAATACAGGAATTCTGCTTCGCAAGCTGCATTTACAATATCAGTGCGGGCAGCAGACGGTGGCGATTTCCGCGTCGGCTGGTGTAGCAGTATGGCCTGTGCATGGAACGAATTTCCGTGAACTTTATGAAAAAGCGGACAAGGCATTGTATGATGCCAAGGAAAAAGGTAAAAAAACCTACGAAATCTATAACGAGATATAAGCAGATATGCTGATAAATCAAAAAAGGAGAGAATTCTCTATGACAGAAAATAATGTGGATTCCAGATTTGATGAAGCGGAAGAACAGTTGACGCCTAGCCGCAGAAGCAAAAATGGAAAAGAGAAAAAGGAGAAATCCGTGATTCGAGAATTTCTGGAGATGGCGGTCATCGCTGCTGTGCTGGCGATCTTGATTAAAACCTTTATTGCAGGGAATTATTATGTTCCATCCGGTTCTATGGAACCGACGATTATCACCAATGACAAAGTGATTGTCACTAATTTCAGTTACTACCTGAATGAACCGGAACGCGGCGATGTGATTGTGTTTGAATATCCAGAGGATCGAACCAAGGATTATATAAAACGCTGTATCGGCCTTCCAGGAGAAACAGTGGAGTTTAAAGACAGCAAACTCTATGTAAACGGAGAACAGATAGAAGAACCGTATCTGCCAGAAGGACTGGAATTTGACGACTATGGTCCGATTACAGTGCCAGAGGATTCCTACTTTATGTGTGGGGATAACCGGAATCACAGTGCTGACAGTCGCGTATGGGGCTTTTTACCGGATGAATTGATTATTGGTAAGGCACAGGTGGTTTACTGGCCGTTTGCACATTGGAAAACTTTGTGATTGAAGTAGTGGATGAAAATGCGATAGAAAAGAGGTAGTAGAATGAGCAGATTAGTAGAACAGATTGCTGCTTTGACTGAATCGGATTTTAAACGACTGTACGACATTCTGCAATCAGCAGAACAGAAAATGAAGGGCGGTTATTCATATTCCAGCGAGATTTATTCTCTGGAATATGAATTTCCTTTTTCCGCTGTTGACTTAATGGATATTGATAGCCTGATAGCGCTGACTAAGCAGGAGGCAGAACGCCGCAACATGGTGTAATGGAGGAATTTATGGCAAACGCTTTGAGTAATAAAAAACCAGGACCGCGAACATTTCTGATTGGAGGAGCGGTATTGCTGCTTGTAATTGCAGTAGCAGTGTTCTCTATTCTGACCAGCACTGCGCCGGCTGATAAAAATAATGAGAGCATGATGACCATTACCATCGAGCAGGGGGAAAATGCCAATCAGATCATTGGCAAGTTAAAAGAAAACGGAATTATTGATAATGAACTGGCTTTTAAAATGTATCTGAAAACCCACGATGTCGGCAGCAAATTAAGAGCGGGAAGTTATCAACTGAGCCCATCTATGACAACGGATGAGATTGTAAATGAGCTCCTGACCGGTGTAGGGGAAATGATTCGATTTACCATTCCGGAAGGTTATACACTGCGGGATATTGCAGATTTATTTGAGACAGAGAATATTATGACAGCTGATGTATTCTGGAATCTGGTACGCACTTATGATATCAGCGATTATGCATATATGAAAGGCTGTCCGGATAATGAACATCGTCTGGAAGGGTTCCTGTTCCCGGACACTTATTTTGTAGCAAAAGATACAGCACCGGATAAAATTTTTGCTATGATGCTGGAACGTTTTGATGAGGTCTGGAGTGAGATGCCGGCTAACAAGAGTGGGCTGTCGGCATATGAAACCGTTATTCTGGCTTCTATGGTAGAGGCAGAGGCTCGTTTTGATGATGAACGTGCAACCATTGCGTCCGTTTATCAGAATCGTATGAAAATCAATATGCCAATGCAGTGTGATGCCACGACTTTATATGCTATGCCAGAGA
>DAISWV010000080.1:0-6831 GCA_036826195.1 Peptococcaceae bacterium
CTAACAGTATACTGCGCTTATTATAAAAAAGCAAGCACTTTTTCTAAAAGCTTCCGCATCAATGCCATCGGCTTTTTTTGTGAAAATGCCCAGACACTTGCCGAACAGATGGTGCAGGCCGGCGGTATCATCAATGAAAAAACCGATTCCCGTATCGTAGCCGGTGATTTACAAAACGGAAGAATTCTGCTGCGCCAGAAATAAAGCATCGCGATAACCAGATAACTGCAGCACTAATCAAAAAGACCGCTTCGAGAAAAGAATGGGTTGTTTTTATCCCATTCTCTTTCGAAACGGTCTTTTATCTATTCGTACTTGTATTATCCGGTTTGACACAAAAGTTTTACTCTGCCCATTCCGGCAGGGCTTCAAAACTTCGCATTTCCCCTTTATAAGGAAATGTAATGCAGCAGGAATACAGCATGGGCTCTGTCTCTTTTGCGCGTGAACCATATTTGTGGTCACCCACCAGCGGATACCTGCGAGTCGAAAACTGAACACGTATCTGATGGCTGCGTCCTGTATGAAGCCGAATACGCACCAGAGAGCGAGGTTCATGCAATTCGTTACTCTTTGCTTTAACGATATCTGTTTCAGCGGATTCAGCCGATTCTGCGCCTTCTGGAAGATGTTCTGTCACACGGAGTCTGGTAAATTCCAGTCGCGCTTTTTTTACGCCCTTTCGTTCCCGGTCAACCACAAACACCTTGTTTTTCTTTGCATCCTTCCAGAGCAGATCTTCCCAGTCGCCTGCTTCCGGCGGTATGCCATGCACGATGGCCACGTATTCCTTAATCATGGCACCTTCCTGAATCGCACTGGAAAGCTTTGCTGCCATCTGTTTTGTGCGCGCATAAACCATAACACCGCCTACATTTAAATCCAGACGATGCAGAGTAAAAATCTCGCCGCCAAGCGTATCTTTTAATGCCTTTGGCATCTGTTGTTCTGAGTCTACTCCTACCGGCTTGATGCAGACCGCAATGTCTTTATCAGAATATAGTATTTCCATCTCCACACCTCTTTACAGCAGTTCCATATAATACAGCAGCACAGCGCGAAAGGCTTCCGGCATCATCGTTCCATCAATAACGGCCTGCGGATTAAACCAGGTAACCACACAGGCCGTAGAGACAGTTTTTGCAATTGAGATTCGGCTATCCTGCCGTTTGATTTCGTTTGGCTTTGTATAACAGGTTAGCGCAGCGCCTGAATAGCAGCAGCGCGATCCGGTTTGCCAAATACGGCGGAACCGGCTACTAATACATTGGCACCAGCCGCTTTTACCAGCGGTGCAGTTTCCGCAGTGATACCGCCATCTACCTGAATCAGAGGCTGTACGTTCTGTTCTTTGCACATTTCCATTAAGCGTTCCAGTTTTGGAACGATGTTGATGAATTTCTGCCCGCCAAAGCCAGGGTTTACACTCATTAACAGAACCATGTCCAGTTCCGGCAGGATATAATCCAGAACACTCAGCGAAGTTGCAGGATTTAATGCAACACCGGCTTTTTTGCCTGTTGCATGAATGGACTGAATGGTGCGATGCAGATGGGTGCATGCCTCCGCATGTACTACAATCATATCGGCACCGGCATTTGCAAATTCCTGAATGTACTGATCCGGATTGGAAATCATCAGGTGCACATCAAAAAACAGCTTGCTGTGCGGACGCAGTGCTTTAATTAAGCCAGGCCCAAAGGTGATATTCGGTACAAAATGACCGTCCATTACATCCAGGTGAAGCCAGTCGGCTCCGCCCTGCTCGATGTCGCGAACTTCCTCCTGCAGGCGGCTGAAATCGGCGGATAATAAAGATGGTGCAATATATAACATGGTTAAAATCTCCTCTCCTGCTGAATCACTTCTTCTAGAAATGCCAGATAGTTATCATAACGGCTCTGCGCAATTTCTCCATTTTCCAGAGCTTCCTTTACAGCGCAGTCCGGTTCGTTTTTATGCATACAGGTGGCAAAACGGCAATCTCCCAGCCGGGATAAAAACTCTGGAAACAGACGGCTCAACTCTTCCCGTTTAATATCCTCCGGCAGTATGAGAGAACTAAAGCCAGGGGTATCGGCAATCAGAGTATCCTTATCCATCTGGAAGAGCTCCACATGACGTGTGGTGTGCTTTCCTCGCTTTGATTTATCACTGATTTCGCCGGTGCAAGCTCCCACTTGTCGCTGATGGCGTTCATCAGACTTGTTTTTCCCACACCGGAGTTGCCTGCCAGCACTGACATTTTACCGTGCAGAACTGCTTTAATATCCGCAATGCCCTGCCCGGTTACCGTGCTGCACATATAGACCGGAAAACCGGATGCTTTATAAACATCCACAAGCTTCTGCTGCTCATCCTCGCTTACCAGATCGCACTTGTTAAAAATGATAACCGGTGTAATCTGATTCCATTTGGCAAAAACAGTTAAGCGGTCGATTAAACGCAAATCCGGCAGCGGATCATACACGGCCGCAAGAATCACCAGCTGATCTAAATTGGCAACCGGAGGACGAAGCAGCTCATTTTTACGTGGAAGAACCTCTTCAATGGCCCCGCCTTTTAAGCTGTCACCATCTGCTGTAAAGGTCACTTTATCACCCGGCAGAAACTTGACGCTCTTTTTGCGGTTTTTTCCGCGAAGCGAACATTCATAAACCGTCCCCTCACAGGCCACATAGTAAAAGCCGCTGTACCCTTTTATGATGGTGCCTTGCAATATGTTATTGGATTGTGTTTCTGTTTCATTAAGACTCATAGGTTTTACTCCAGATCTCTTTTCCATTGCAGGTAATGGTGATGGTGCCGCTGCCATGATATAAGAAGGACTGTTCCAGCCGTTCTCCTGCCTCACAGTTTTTCTGACTAAGCACCGATGTACCGGCTGCATCCACCAGCGTTACCACAATTTTTCCTGTTTCCGGCACAATAATATCAAACTGAGCCGACTGTTCCGGGCCAGGGCCTGTACTTACCGAGAACCCAACCGCTGTGCCTTTTTCAACACTGCTACCGGCCGGTGACTGCTGGCTTACTACATAATTGTTGTAATACTCGTTACTGCTTACCTGCGTTACGGTTCCGGCCTGCAGCCCTGCTGTTTTCAGAGCCTGCAGAGCTTCTTCCAGCGTCTTGCCGGTAAGCTTCGGCATACTTACTGTTTCCGATTCCACTTCTGCATCAGGGTCGTTAATCATAACATCCACAGCAGTTCCGGCTTTTACGGTTTTTCCGCTTTCAATGGACTGGTACACAACCACACCTAACGGCTGTTCCGAGTCTGTCACAAGTGTAACCTTGCCCAGCTCTAAATCTTCGTTTTCCAGTGCGATTCTGGCTTCCTGTTCATTTTTGCCGGCCAGATCAGGCACTTCCGCTTCGCTGGAGCCAAGGCTCACAACAACCGCAATTTCACGGCCTTTTTTTACCGTGGTGCCGGCTTTCGGAAGCTGACTGATAATGGAATCCTTGTCGATGTTCTCATCGTGTATCTCATCCTCAATCAGAATCTTCAGTGATGCCTCGCTGAGTATCTTCTCGGCCTCCAGCACCGTTTTATTCTGTAAATCAGGGACTGCTACCTCATCGCTGCCCATCAGCGCCTGCACCAGCCACATGGTGCCGAAAAACAGCGCCAGCGCAGCCATAAGCAGCACCGCAATCCGTTTGCGGCTTGCTTTCCGCTTCCCTCCGGAATATCCATAATGCCGCTCCCGATTGATATCCCGCATATCATAATCCATAACACGGGTATTATCGTGAATATGGCTTCGTTTCAGCGAATCTTTACGGGTCATCATGTCGGTTTCCATATCCAGCGGCTCTATCGAAACGCGTTCATTTTCTGCCAGCACGGTTTCATTGCGATAGTAGCCTTTTTCCTCCAGATAATGCTGCAGTTCAATCAGCGCACTGGCCATCTCCTGCATGCTTTTAAAGCGATACACCGGCTTTTTCTCCAGCGCCTTAAAAATAATGCGTTCCAGTTCCATCGGCACATCCGGGCGCTGTTTTACAATACTCTGCGGCTTGTCCTGCATGTGCTTTACTGCCACCGTTACCGGGTTATCGCCGGTAAACGGCACATGCCCTGTCAGCATCTCATACATAACGATGCCAAGCGAATAGATATCGGTTTCAAAATCCACCATATCGCCGCGGGCCTGTTCCGGCGAAAAATAATGGGCCGAGCCAAGAATCCCCTTATTGTGCGTAATAGTGAGATTGTTCATAGCCTGCGCAATACCGAAATCCGTAATCTTTGCAATGTGGTTATCATCCACCATCACATTGTGCGGCTTAATGTCCTTGTGTACAATATCGTGGTCGTGCGCCTGCGCCATGCCATAGCACAGCTGAATCCCGTAATCAATAGCCAGATCCACCGGCAGCGGCCCATGCGCTGTAATCACATCTTTCAGCGTGCGGCCTTCTACATATTCCATAACCAGATAAGCCACACCATCGCTTTCTCCGTAATCGTAAATATTTACGATGTTCTGATGGGAAAGCCGTGCAACTGCCTGCGCTTCTTTCTGAAAACGACGGGCAAACTCCGGTTCTCCGGCATACTCATCCCGCAGTAATTTAATGGCAACGGTACGGTCCAGTGAGGTATCATAGGCCTGATACACCACCGCCATACCGCCTGTGCCGATTTTACGAATCAGTCCATAACGATTGGCAAGAATTCTGGTTACCATACCATCACCTCGCTATCGTGCCGATACAGCACTGCTGTAATATTATCGGCTGCACCATTTGCAAGTGCCAGCGCAATCATTTCATCCACAGCACGCTGTAAATCCTGTGTATTCTCAATAATCTGCTGAAGCGCCTCATGGCTTACCGCATTGTAAAGTCCATCGGTACATAAGAGCAGAATATCATCGCGATACAAGTCCTCCATAAAAAACTGGCCTTCTACCCGTTCTTCCGGACCAAGTGCCTTTAAGAGCACGTTTTTCTGACGGTTTTCCAGAGAAATATCGGCACTGCCCTGACGCAAAAGCTCTGCATAATAAGAGTGATCCTCTGTCAGCTGGGTCAGTTCCTCATCGCGGAACAGATACAGGCGACTGTCGCCCACATGCCCCACATAAAGATGATTCCCTTCAATTTCTGCAACCGTGAGCGTAGTGCCCATAATATCAATGCCAAGGGTCTCCTGTTTATCGTGAACCGCTTTGTTGGCCGCATCAAACAGGCTTTCCATCCGCTCTACAGAAAATGCTTCCGGGCATGTATCTTTCACCAGAGATATAAACTGCTCAACTGCCATACTGCTCGCAAGCTGCCCGTGCTCATGGCCGCCCATACCGTCGGCAATTACCAAAAGTCTGCAGTCCTCGTTGATATAATAGCTGTCTTCGTTGTTTTTTCGTAATCCAATGTGGCTTCCGCCTGCTGCCGTCATAAGCCGGCCTCCTTCCCGTCCGGAAGTATTTCCGAACCGCATCTGCTGGTACAATCAAACAAAGTTGTGACATAATGATTTCCGCTCGTTACAGCAGAAAATCAGATACTATCATGATACTATGAAACCGCGCAAATTGCAAACAAAAGCCGTTCTCTGCGCGGTCATATTCTGTATTTTCTACTATCAGCGAGTACTGCCGTTGATAATCTGTCCCACCTTCTTGATGTTGATGGAGATGGTTCCGTCATCATTGCTGACAAATTCGATATAGTCGGTATTGTTAAAAAAGTCAGATGGCACCGTTAATTCAATGCCGGTGTCTGTTTTGATTTTGTGTGATTTGTTGGTGCGTACCGCATAGTCGCGATCTACTGCGGTCTCTTTCGGCAGGCTTGCCTTGGTGATCTCCTCCATATAGCTCTGCTGCATACCCGGATGCTGTTCAAACACCCGGCGGCCAACCTCTGCCGGCTCGATAATTTCGGTTTTCTGCCCTGCCTCTAACAGCACGGATTTGGCTGCACACACAGCCTGCACCGGGTTTTCGCCGAACTCCTCGGCCACCTTGGTTACAATCTTGTGCACTTTTTTGATGGTGTCCTTGCTGGATACCGGCATGGTGCAGTTTAAGAGCCTATCAGGCAGCAAATACACTTCCTCGCCGTCTAAAATGCGTTTTTTATCGGTAAAGCTGACATTCCAGTTCTCCATGTCAATAAACACAAAACTCGATACCTTTTGCGTTGGATTTGGCAGAATAGCATGGTGCTGAATAATCTGGTTGTTCTGCTGGTTATCTGCAAAGGTCACCTTGTGGGTATAGCCCAGCTGGTTTGGATACATAAGGATAGCCAGGTGGGGAATCTCCATGTGCATCATATCCACAGCGACAAAGTCCAGTGCCTGCTCCTCACCGCAGAGCATTAAATCCTGATGCAGCTTCGCCGCCATCTCACGCGTCACTTCGGCAAATAAGTCGGGGTTCTGGCGATAGCGTTCCAGAGCCTGCCGTACCGGATTCACCTCGCCCAGCTTGCTGGTATGCGCCGCCGCATCCCGACTGGCCTTTTCCAGATGCTTCTGCAGGTATTCAAAAATCTCCCGATCCAGGTCATTGTCCGAATATACCGGCACTCCTGAGTTCAGGTCGAGAATATGTAAAATAGCGCGTTTTACCTCAATCATAGCAATACCTCCGTGTTTTTATGTGTAGCGCAGTATAGCACACGCACAAAAGTTTTTCAAGGGCTTTCCGTAAAGTGCGACAAAATTGACAAATCGTCATGGTTCCACAGCCTGCCGTCTGCTTTCAGGATGTTACGTACTACTACGAAAGATAGTAGTAGTACCAGTACCCGTCTCCATATCAGTTTCAGTGTCAGTATCTATATCAGTATCTATATCTATATCAG
>DAISWV010000081.1:0-1145 GCA_036826195.1 Peptococcaceae bacterium
AAAAAGACAGTAGGATTATAGCATAGCTGAATGAATTGTGCAATGTTAAAAAAACGACCGAAATAAAGCGATTTTTTCGGTCGTTTTTTTTATTTTTATCCGGCAGGGGAAGCTGTGCATACGGTGTGAGCGTAAAAGTTGAAAATAAACGATTGTTACAACTAGAAGTGGCAAGCAATAAATTGCAAAATACTTGCTCAGAGGCTATACTTGAAATATAATAAATTTATAAATGGAAAGAGGGCAAGCACGGTTCTTGTACTGTGGTAATATTGCTTTGCAGGATATGGGTTATCAGCAATTGATGGTGTAATAGCGGCCATGATTCTGATAAAATGTGTGTGTAACAGTTATATTAAAACAGCGGGGGGCGTGGTGGCTTTTTTGCGTTTATTTACGAAAAACAGCCTGAATATGTCCGAATATTATTAAATATTCAGAAGGTTCAAGGCTGGTGCTCGTAATCAGGTGTAACCATCCGGTACCGTTTTAACCGGCGGGTTCTGTATGCAGAGCCAGGCTTGGCAAAGCGGGAAGGATATGCCCTATATTTATTATAATTTTTTTGACTGTGTAGGAGGTGAATTATGAAAGCGTTAGGTTTAATTGAACTCTTAGGTTATTGTCCAACTGTTGTGGCACTGGATACCGCATTAAAAACATCTGACGTATCGTTCGAGCAGGTTCACAAAATCGACAAAGGGATTGTTTCCTTATCGATTACTGGTGATGTAGCTGCGGTACAGGCGGCGGTTGATGCAGCAGCTGCAGCGGCAAGTCAGGTTGGGGAAGTACTGTACACACACGTAATTGCCCGTCCTCATGACGAAGTGGACTGCACACTGGTTGTTCCAAAAAAAAAAGTAAAAGCTGAGGCACCGCAGACTCCAGCGGAACCGTCGGAACAGGGCGGCGAAGCAGGTGAAGAAGAGCCAAAAGCGGAATCCGACGAAGATGATCCTGCCGGGGATGCAGATGGAGCGGATGAAGAACAGAACGCTGAACTGAAAACTCAGGCAGAAACTCTCACTCCGGAAGTGTTGAACGCTATGACGGTAAAAGAATTACGCAGCGTGGCTCGTGATTTAAATATCACCAACATGACACGGAAAGAAATCAGATTTGGCAAAAAAGAAGATTTAGTT
>DAISWV010000081.1:1245-6733 GCA_036826195.1 Peptococcaceae bacterium
AGCTTCAATTTTGTAAATACTTAGAACAGGAGTGTTTAATTATGCAACTTTTTGACAAAGACCTGCTGTCCGTACAGGAAGTACGTGACTTAATGGCTGCAGCAAAAGCAGCACAGGCTGAACTGGCTGAAAAATCCCAGGAAGAAGTAGACAAAATCGTAAAATCCATCGCTGATGCTGGTGTTCGTAACGCTGCTCGCTTAGCTGTAATGGCTAACGAAGATACCGGTTTCGGTATCGTAGCAGACAAAGTAGTGAAAAACGTATTCGGTAGCTACAATGTTTGGCAGGCTATTAAAGATATGAAAACAATCGGCGTAATCAACAGAGACGAAGAAAAAGGTCTGATTACAATTGCATCCCCAATGGGCGTTGTTGCTGGTGTAATTCCATCCACCAACCCAACCTCCACAACTCTGTTCAAAGCAGAAGTAGCTATCAAAGCAGGTAACGCAATCGTATTCTCCCCACATCCATCTGCTCTGCGCTGCATCCAGGAAACAGTAAAAGTTATCCGTCAGGCAATTTCCGAAGTTGGCGGCAACCCAGATCTGGTTTCCTGCATCAGCATCCCAACCAGACAGGCTACCGAAACTCTGATGCAGCATCCTGATACTGCTATGATCCTGGCTACTGGCGGTTCTGCAATGGTACGTGCAGCTTACTCCTCCGGTAACCCAGCTATCGGTGTAGGCCCTGGTAACGGTCCTGCATTCATCGATAAGAGCGCTGACCTGGCACTGGCTGTTAAACGTATTCTGGACTCCAAAACATTTGACAACGGTACCATTTGTGCTTCCGAACAGTCCATCATCTGTGAAGAAGACTACGCTCCAGCAGTTCGTGCTGAATTCGAAAAACAGGGCGCTTACTTCCTGAACGACGAAGAAAGTGCTAAACTGAGCAAATTCATTCTGCGTGCAAACGGCACCATGAACCCTCAGATCGTAGGTAAAAGCGTACAGACCATCGCTAACCTGGCTGGCCTGAAAGTTCCAGCTGGCGCTCGCGTACTGGTTGCAAAAGAAGACGGCGTTGGCCGCGGTCACACCTACTCCAACGAAAAACTGGCTCCAATCCTGGGCTTCTACACAGGCAAAGACTACAAAGAAATCTGTGACATCGTTTGCACAATTCTGCGCTACGAAGGGAAAGGTCACACATTTGCAATGCACACCAACAACCAGGATATGGTTGAATACTTTGCAAAACGCGTTCCTGTATCCCGTCTGTGCGTAAATACACCAAGTGCTCTGGGCGGTATCGGTGGTACAACCGGTCTGTTACCATCCTTAACACTGGGCTGCGGTGCAATCGGCGGTTCTGCAACATCTGAAAACGTTGGTCCTCTGGACTTAGTAAACCTGCGTTATGTTGCAATCGGTATGCTGGAAATCGAAGATATCCGTGCTTCCCTGCCAGACTGCTCCAGCGGTATCTGCGTAATGAAAAATGCTGACGCTGCTCCAGCACCAGCTGCTGCTCCAGCTGCAAGCTTAAACGAAGATCAGATGGATATTCTGGTTCGTAAAATTATCGAAAAATTACAGAACGCGTAAGAGTTTGCTGTAAACGATAAATGATTGAAATTTAAAAATTGATATTCAGATCACAGATTTGAATCATTTTTAGGAGGATTATTATTATGGCTACAATGCAGGCTTTAGGTATGATCGAAACAAAAGGTGTTGTTGCTGCAATCGAAGCAGCTGACGCAATGGTAAAAGCTGCTAACGTTACTCTGATTGGTAAAGAACACATCGGCGCTGGTCTGGTAGACGTTATGGTACGCGGTGATGTTGGCGCAGTTAAAGCTGCTGTTGACGCTGGCGCTGCTGCTGCTGAACGTGTTGGTGAACTGGTATTCGTTCATGTAATCCCTCGTCCACACGACGAAGTAGAAGAAATTCTGCCAACTCTGGGCTAATTGCATAATAACCAGAATTGCACACAAATATTTTTTAAAGAATTTTAAAAGGAGTGTATATCAATGGCTGTAATGCAGGCTTTAGGTATGGTAGAAACAAAAGGTTTAGTACCTTCTATCGAAGCTGCCGATGCAATGGTAAAAGCTGCTAACGTAACTCTGATCGGTAAAGTTCAGGTAGGCGGCGGTTTAATCTGCGTAATGGTACGCGGTGATGTAGGCGCAGTAAAAGCATCCGTAGATGCTGGTGCTGCTGCTGCAGAAAGAATTGGCGGTTTACTGGCTGTTCATGTAATCCCAAGACCACATGAAGAAGTAGAATCCATTCTGCCTAAATTAAAATAATTTCAGAATAAATCATTCCCGGATGCAGTGCTCGCAGGCTTTGCGATGCTGCAGTGCCGGAATTTGAAGGAGTGTATATCAATGGCTGTAATGCAGGCTTTAGGTATGGTTGAGACAAAAGGTTTAGTACCTTCTATCGAAGCTGCCGATGCAATGGTAAAAGCTGCTAACGTAACTCTGATCGGTAAAGTTCAGGTAGGCGGCGGTTTAATCTGCGTAATGGTACGCGGTGATGTAGGCGCAGTAAAAGCATCCGTAGATGCTGGTGCTGCTGCTGCAGAAAGAATTGGTGGTTTACTGGCTGTTCATGTAATCCCAAGACCACATGAAGAAGTAGAATCCATCCTGCCTAAATTAAAATAAGACCTATTTTAATTTAATAAGGGGGGTGTAGCGTTTGAAGGTAATTACGGAAGCAAAGGTGAGAGCGGAAATACCGCGCAGCGAACAGCCTGAGTTCTACGTGGTAGAGCCAGGGTATATTCTCTCTCCGGCCGCTCGTGAATATCTGATGGGACGCCAAATTAAAATTACGAACGGAAAAACTGCCGGCGATGAGCCGGAATCCGTCAATGCTGCAGAAGTTCCCCCTATGCCTTCTGCGGCTGCACCAGTGAAGGCTGATGGAGCCCGTTATGTAGATTACATCACAGGTGCCTGTTACTTTGAAAAACCGGTACACATGACCGTATTATACGGCGATGTGCTGGTGGCAAAAGATCATCCGCAGATTCTGTTCCGCGGAAAAACAGAAAGTCTGCAGTCGCAGATTATCATGACGCAGGCTGTAATTGCAGAGCGCGGCGGCAGCCAGAAGCTGCTTGACGATTTAAATAATGTTTTAACAATTCTTCGGAATATTCTTCGGAGTCATGTGCTGAACCAGCCGCTGGTGGTAACCGATATTATCGGTCTTTCACAGACCGAAGTACATGAACGGGCCAATAACCCGATGCAGTACTATCCGGTAGAGGAAGCCGGTGTGCCGGAATATACCAGAGGGCTGGAATATGCGCAGCTGAATCAGCTGTACACCCAGATGCGTGAGGTGGAAACAGCAGCGATTACAGCGCTTCATGAAGGAAACCGATACACAAGAAACGACATCCTGGAAGTACTGAACAGTCTGTCCAGTGCTTTACGGGTAATGATGTTTATGCATTTGGCAGGTGAATATAAATGAGCGAAACAAGCATGATCGATCAGGTTGTAAATGCTGTGGTTGATACAATCAGCAAAGAATACGTACAGGTTGAAGTTTCGGCACGTCACGTGCACTTGAGCCAGAAAGACTTAGAAACCTTATTTGGCCCTGGCGCTACACTGACACCAAAACGTGAACTGTCCCAGCCGGGTCAGTACCTGTCCGAACAGCGTGTTACCCTGGTTGGCCCAAAAGGCAGAAAAGAAAATGTTTCTGTACTGGGTCCAGTGCGTAAAGCAACACAGGTGGAATTGTCCAAGAGTGATGCCAGAGGTTTAGGGGTGAAAGCTCCATTGCGGGAATCCGGCGATGTAGCTGGCTCCGGTTCTATCACACTGGAAGGCCCAAAAGGCAGCGTAACAATTCCAGAAGGCACAATCGTGGCTCACTGCCACATTCACATGACAACAGCCGATGCACGCAGAATGGGACTGTCTGACAGTCAGCATGTAAGCGTTGAAATCGGGGGCGAACGTCCAGTTGTATTCAAAGATGTAATTGTTCGTGTAAACGACAACTTCCGTTGCCGTATGCACATTGATACTGACGAAGGCAATGCAACAGAATTAGGTGCTATGCCTCTGGGCCGCATCATTAAATAAGCATCCAGTAAAGGAGTTTAGCTGAAATGATGGACGTAGAGCGCGTAAATGCCTATATGGAACGTGTAGTACAGTCTGAAACCAAAACATTCAAACCGGTCAGTGATAAACTGAAGGTTGGACTGGATCTGGGGACTGCCTACATTGTTCTGGTTGTACTTGACGAGGAAGATAATCCGATTGCCTGTGAAAAACAGGCAGCCAGTGTACTGAAAGACGGGGTAGTGGTTGACTATGTCGGCGCACTTCAAATTGTACGCACACTGAAGGAAAAGCTGGAAGCGAGACTGGGTACTGAATTGCAGTACTGCGCCATCGCAATGCCGGCCGGCACCGAAGACAGCGTAAAAACCCATCAGTACATTGCAGAAGGGGCTGGACTGGAAGTTACCAATATCCTCGATGAACCAAGCGCGGCCAATGCAATCTATCAGATTGAAGACGGTGTGGTTGTGGACATCGGCGGCGGTACTACCGGGCTGGCAATCCTGAAAAACGGGGAAGTTGTCCAGATTGAAGATGAGCCGACAGGCGGTACCCATTTATCTCTGGTGCTGGCAGGGAATTATAAAATCTCCTTTGCCGAAGCAGAGGAAATCAAACAGAACTACAAACGGCATAAAGAAATTTTCCCGATTGTTAAGCCTGTTATTGAAAAAATGGCATCGATTGTGAACCGCTATGTCAAAAAAGACGAAGTGGATACCCTGTATTTATGCGGCGGTACCTGTTGCTTGACCGGCATTGAGAAGGTTTTTGAAAAAGAAACCGGTATCAAGACGGTAAAACCGGCAAATCCGTTCTTAGTAACACCGACCGGGATTGCTATGAACTGCAAACTGGACGGAACCGTTTTATAATGAACCGGAAGAAGTAATGGAAAGAAGGGGATCCCTTGGACTTCGATGCGTTGGTAGACGAACTTGCAAATCGTGTGCTTGCAGCACTGGCGAAGCAGGAAGCTGCGCAGAATCCGGCAGCAGCCTGCAGTACCACCGGTTTTTGTACTGCAGATGCACCAGAGTCTCAGAAACCGATTTTAATCGGTCTGACTCAGGACAGCTCGCTGCCACCTTGCCGTTTTACTCTGCTGGAAAGCGCCAGAGTAAAAGAGAAATATCGCATCAAATGCGCGCAGAAATGCGGCTATGATGTGGATGTTGCCAGCTGCGAAGCCGTGGTGCTCCATGATTTAACCAATGAATCTCTGGCGAAAATCGCCAGCGGGATTTGTGACACACCTTATACAAAAATTGTGTCGCAGGCCCTGTTATTAGGAAAACCGGTTTATCTGATGCAGGATCAGATTGAACTGTACGATTACCGCAAAACCGCTGCGAAACCATATTATAAAATGTTTCGTGCACAGCTGGGGCTGCTGGAAGAGTCCGGTTTAATGATTACCTGTCC
>DAISWV010000082.1:0-6670 GCA_036826195.1 Peptococcaceae bacterium
GTCATCGCCTAACAGTACAGGTACTTTTGGACGGCCTAAACGGATGTAAACAGGGCCCTGATGTTCCGCCGCTGCCATTACCACCTGTTTGGTTTCCACGCCGTCAGCAGGAACGATAACGGTCATGTTTGGAACAGCGCGCATTAATGCGATATCTTCCAGCATCTGATGAGAACCGCCATCTTCCCCTACGGTTAAGCCGGCATGGGTTGCTGCGATTTTAACATTCAGGTTTGGATATGCAATGGAGTTACGAATCTGGTCGTATGCACGACCCACTGCGAATACAGCAAAGCTGCTTGCGAACGGAATTTTACCGGCAGCAGCAAAACCAGCTGCAGTGCCTAACAGGTTCTGTTCTGCAATACCTAAGTTAAAGAAACGTTCCGGATATACTTTTTTGAAATCGTTGGTTTTGGTAGATTTGGACAGGTCGGCGTCCAGTACGACAACCTTGTCATTGATTGCGCCCAGTTCAGCTAATGCTTCGCCGTAAGCGTCACGTGTTGCGATATTGGCCATTGTTCTGTTCCTCCTCTAGTTCAGTTCTTCCATAGCCTGTGCCACCTGTTCAGCGTTTGGTGCGCTGCCGTGCCAGCCTGCCTGGTTTTCCATATAAGATACGCCTTTGCCTTTTACGGTTTTGGCTACGATAACACTTGGTTTGCCTGTTTCTGCTTTGGCAGCTTTTACGGCATCGGCAATCTGTGCAAAATCATGACCGTCGATTACCTGTACATGCCAGCCGAACGCTGCAAATTTTGCATCGATTGGATTTGGAGATAATACATCGTCGATATTGCCGTCAATCTGTAAACCGTTGTTATCTACAAAGGCAATCAGGTTGTCCAGTTTGTAGTGAGCCGCCGACATAGCCGCTTCCCATACCTGACCTTCCTGCAGTTCGCCGTCACCCAGCAGGGTGTATACATAGCTTGGTTTTTTATCCAGCTGACATGCCAGAGCAATACCGGTAGCAGCGGAGAAACCTGTCCCTAAAGAACCGGTGGACATATCCACGCCAGGTACTTTTTTCATGTCTGGATGGCCCTGCAGATGGGAACCGATTTTACGCAGACTCATTAAATCTTCCGCAGGGAAGAAACCTCTGCGTGCTAATGCTGCATACAGCACAGGTGCTGCATGACCTTTGGATAATACGAAGCGGTCGCGGTCTTCCCATTTTGGTTCAGCCGGATTCACGTTCATTTCTTCAAAATACAGATAAGTTAAAATTTCTGCCGCAGACAGAGAACCACCTGGATGGCCGGATTTTGCCGCACCAACCATGGAAACGATGTCTCTTCTGATTTGTTTTGCCTGTTCTTTCAGCATCTGTTCATTCACTGGCATTTCCCCCTGTTTTATGATAATCATTACGCAAATCTGCGCTATAATTCAAAATAAACACTATATTATTATATCATATTCCCTGCCGGTTGTTTAGCAGGAAATCAAAATATTTCACCAAATCTAAACGTTTATCTGTGATTTTTATCCGGAATGTTCCGCTTCCGCCCATTCCAGAGCCCAATCAGGCTGCTGCCCATATATACCGCAAGCCCCGCCCAGATAAACATGAACACCAGAAAATCCTCTGTGGTAAACGGTTCATTGTATAACAGAACACCTATTATCAGGCTGATTGTCGGTGAGATGTACTGAAAAAAACCAACCGTGGAAAACGGAATCAGTTTTACCGCTGTGCCATACAGCAATAGCGGCACCGCAGTTACCACACCGCTCAGCATGGTAAGAAGCAGCATACCAAAACCACTGCCAGCCACACCCTGGCCCTGGCCTTCCATAAAAAGCAGCATCAGCAGAAACAGCGGAAAAATGCATGCTGTTTCCAGACTCAGCGATGTAAGCCCGTCCAGATGCAGCGTTTTTTTCACCGCGCCATAAGCTGCAAAGCTAAGCCCCAGAGCCAGACTGATCCATGGAATCTGCCCAAACCGAAATACCATAATCAAAACGCCCAGCATAGCCAGCATAATCGCTACGATTTCCCACAGGGACAGTTTTTCTTTAAAAAAGAGTGTACTAAATAAAATTACCACCAGCGGATTCAGATAATACCCCATACTGGCATCCAGAATATGCCCGGAATTTACCGCCCAGATGTAAACGCCCCAGTTCAGCGTAATCAATATCGAGGCGATACCGATACGCAGCATGCGCTTTGGCTGTTTCAGCTCCGCTTTTATCTGCGGCCAGCATTTTTTTATCATTACCAGCAGCACACAGAAGAAAAACGAAAATACAATCCGCGCACTCAAAATATAAATCGGCGACAAATGATTCAGAAGTTTCCAGTAAATCGGCAGAAGCCCCCAGATTATATACGCCCCCGCCGCCGCCAAATATCCATAGTTCAAAATAATCGCTTCCTTACAAGATGATGTTCCATTCCATTATAACACGCACATGTTTGAATACCACCCCTTTTTCCACCCTTCATACATAAAAAATCCCGCCTCTGCAGAAAAGCATATTTCACTTGCACAAAGTCAATGTATCTTTTATACTGGTGGTACAATATATTTCCGGAGGTGTTCTGCATGAAACCATCGAAAAAGCCGATTCTGATTATTCTCTGCATGCTGCTGTTCTCGGCTGTGCTGGGAATCTGGATTCATACAAGCGGATATATTGAGTTTCAGAACAGTGGATTGGCTTATCTGCATCGCAGCCAGGATAAATATAATTTAATGCATCAGACAGATGCCAATGCCTATACAATGGAAATTGACTTAACTGATTTAGAAAGCAATATTGGTAAGCGGCTGTGGGAAGACGGCGAACAGTATATGGAGGTTGCTTTAGTAGACAGTAACGAGCGAAACGCCGGAGGCTACCGCATCTTTTTCCGTTCCCACGGCGTGTATGATTTTAACGGCGGACGCTTAACAAGCGGCATTAAACACAGCCGCCCCCGTGAAAACTGCACACAATATGAAATCGTCGCAGATTTAATCACCACCTATAACGGCAAATCCTACCTGGCGAACTATCAGGGAAAAACCGGGCTGAATGAGCAAGATGGCGATTATTTCGGCTTTTATCTGTTCCCGGATGAAGCCTATGATGACGGTGTGCCACTGGAAAACGCAGGCAAAGTAACTATTACTTTATATAATCTGACTGAACACACATGGACAAGAAAATAACGCATAAAACAAAGCAGCACCTGAAACTTTATCAGATGCTGCTTTTATTATTTCCTGTCGTTGTTTAGTATTGCTCGGTTGCTTTTAAGTACACGGCCAGTTCCAGTTCCAGTGCGGTCTGAAGCCCGTCCAGATTCAGTTGAAATCTGCCGTTATGATGCGGCTGCGGATTTTCCACTGCCATGCCTACATAACACATACTGCCCGGCTTTTCCATCAGATAATAGCTGAAATCCTCACCATTCATGGCCGGTTCGGTTGTCCAGCGTTCATAGCCAAGGGCATCTACCGCCTGATTAATGCAGTCGGTCTCTTCTTTTGTATTAATCGCTGCCGGATACCCGATTGTCGTTGTCACATCACAGGTACAGCCGTATGCCATACACACCCCGTTGCAGACATCTTTCAATTTTTGAAATAAATGCTCTGTCAGGCTGTTGTTAAACGTACGAATACTGCCGCCCAGCGTGGCTTCTGACGCGATGATGTTTTCCCGCTGACCGCCATGAATATACGACACCGTTACAACGGCTTTTTCCAGCGGGCTTGCCTTTTCTGCCAGCAGCTGGTTTATGGTATTTGCCATGGTGCAGGCCGCCGGTACCGGGTTCAGCGCCTGATCCGGATTGCAGATATGGCCGCCTTTGCCGTGAATCACCACATCATATTTGGCAATACAGGCCGATGTAGCCCCCACGGTAGTTGCAACAACTCCCACCGGAACCATAGAGGAACTGTGATACGCAAATACCCGGTCAACATCCTGCATGACACCTTCTTCACACAAGGTTTTCCCGCCGCCGGGAAGCTTTTCTTCAGCGCTCTGAAAAATAAATTTTACGCTCCCTTTTACCAGTTCCCGATGCTCCGACAATAGTTTTGCCAGAGTCAACAGTGTTGCTGTGTGGGCATCATGGCCGCAGGCATGCATCACACCGTCCCGGACAGACTGATACGAAAGTCCGGTTGTTTCCTGAATCGGCAGGGCATCTATATCGGCACGGAATGCAATCACCGGCCCATCCTGTGGTCCATCCAGGCGAGCGACTACGCTGGTTCCGCTGAATCCTTCCAGCAGTTCTATCCCCATATCCTGCAGCTGCTTTTGAATATAGGCACTGGTTTCGTGTTCTTCAAAAGACAGTTCCGGGTGCGCATGCAGATACTTAAAATATTCCTGCTGTATCGCCTGGTAATCGTCTGTGATATTTTTGATAAACGCTTTCATAAAAAATCCCCTCGCCGATTTTGTTTTTACCAGTATAGCAGATTTGTTTTTCTTCTGTAAAGTGTCTTTTATCTGTACCGGAATTGAATCAGGCTTCTATCATTCGTACTTCCCCGGTGCGGGATACATCGTAACCGCCTAAATCGGCAAGACGCTGTTTGAACGCATCGGAGGAAAGAATCCCGATAAACTGCTGTACCCGTTCATCCTCTAAATATTCTGCCGGAATAAGAAAATCATACTGTTCACTGGCCAGCGGAATAAAATCTAACTCCATTGCTTTTGCCGCCGAGTACACACCCAGGCCGGTATCCGCCACGCCGCTTTTTACGCTGATGGCAACCGCCATATGGGTGGCGTATTCTTTTTCGTAGCCGTTAATTTCCTCCACGGTCATGCCGTTCTGTTTTAAGGTATAGTCAAACAGAATACGAGTGCCTGCTCCGCGCTGACGGTTTGCAAAAGATAATTTACGCTCCCGTAAATCATCGATGCCTGCAATCTGTTTTGGATTGCCCTTTGGCACCATAAAGCCCTGAATACGACCTACACCGCTGATTAACGCCATCCTTTGCCCCGGGAAGTACTGGCGCACATAAGATTCGTTATAGATACCGGTTTCCTCATCTAACAGATGAATCGGCGCCATGTGGCATTCTTTGCGACGCAGCGCCATAATGCCGGATAAACTGCCTACATGAGCAGACGATACCGGCATCTGATCTGCCAGTACATCAATCATCATGTCATGGCTGCCGGTAATCACCAGCGTTTTTTTAATCTCACCCAGAGGACGCAGCAGCCGGACTTCTACTTTGGCACCAGCCTCTAAGCCTTCACATAAACGCTCTACTTTTACAATGCCGTCGGCTTTTACCATGCTCATTACCGCAGCGGCACCGCGCTCTAACGGTGTGGTTACCAGCCGGTCATTTACATAGCCCACCGCCACGCGCAAAAGCTCCGCATTTTTAAAGGATGACACCAACCGTTTTGTTAATGCCGCCTCTACATATTCCTCGTTCTGTTTTCCCTGTCCGGTAACACGATAAATCAGCGGCCGCATAAATAAATCAAATACCAAATAAGCCGAAACCGGATACCCCGGAATACCGATGACCGGTTTGCCCTGCACTACACCTAAAATGGTTGGTTTGCCCGGTTTTATCGCAATGCCGTGATGCACCACATCACCTAATTCTTCAATGATATGCACCGTATAATCCTTGCTGCCGGCAGAAGAGCCTGCATTGACGATAACCATATCATTTTCCTGCACAGCCGTTAAAATAGCCTGACGCAGAAGGTCGGGGTTATCGCGCACAATGGTATAACGGTTTGGCTCGCCGCCATATTCTTCCGTTAATGCGGCAAACACACGGGAGTTGGACTCCATTAAACGGCCCGGCTCCAGCAGCGCCGGATCTTCGATTAATTCGTTGCCGGTAGGGATAATCCCCACGCGCGGTTTCCGATACACTTTAACGGCAGTAATGCCGCCTGCCAGCAGTGCCCCTAAATCAATCGGACGGATTTTATGGCGAGAAGGCAGAATCAAATCCCCGGATACAATACTTTCGCCAACGGTACGCACATGCTCCCACGGATAAGCCGGTGCAATAATCGAAACACTGCCGTCTTCGTTCTGCAATACGTTTTCAATCATAATTACAGCGTTAAACGGATGTTTTATTTCATTGCCGGTATTCACATACACAAAATCGGTTTCCGGCTGCAGCGTTAACGGATTGGTATCGGTTGCGGAAAAAGTATGTTCCGCTACAACCGCAATGCCATCCATTGCCGATGCATTATATACCGGATCACAGAAGCGTGCAAAAACTGCCTCCCATGTTACACGGCCAACGGCATCTAAAACCGGAATTTCCTCCATGGTGCCTGTTAAATCGCCCAGAGCCTCTAAATAATCCTGCAAAGCCTGCTGGTCGTCATTATTTTCAATATAGGTATTTCGTTTCATTTCTGTTACCTCCTACAGCAGATGCACCATCACCTGCTGGTTCTGTTCCAGCCCTTCCTGATGCGCTTCCAGTACAATATAGCCGTCACTGCGGCCTAATAAATGAATCATGCCGGATTTTCCGAATATCGGCACAGCGGTAAAGCCATCAGCGTTCTTTTCCAGCTGCACCATCTGAAACGTGGTTTTGCCCGGTGCTGACGGCAGATTAATGGAAAGCCGGGCCGGGATTAGCGTTTCTTCTAAATGCAGCCCCCACTGTTTCATCACAGCACGCATCAGTACACG
>DAISWV010000083.1:0-6659 GCA_036826195.1 Peptococcaceae bacterium
GGGCATAAGTGCCGTAAAACGGCATGCTTCGCACCCTTAGACAGGCTGCCTTCGGTTTCTGCTTTAAGAGTTTAAGCGACGGGGATTTATTTATTCTCCAGAGCCAGTTTTTTGTTTATACATGCAAAATATTCTTCTTGACGAATAATTTCATTTTGCTATAATAAAAATAGAAAAGAGAGAAAGCCCAACGGCTTGCCCTCAAAATATTGAACGAGTTATCCCGTCAAGGTTCTCAGGCTAGACGGGATAATTTTGTGTCTAAAATTATCTTTTCGTGCCCATTATCAAGGCGATAATCTCGACAATGAGCGAGGCAAATGCTAATACACATAATAACCCTTCCCATGTAACTATGACTACCACCCCCTTATAGGGCAAGCCGTCTATATGCCGTCATGCGCTGCGCAAAACAGCGTGACTTCCTCTCAGAGGGTATTTTATCATAAGAACACACGAACAGATATCAAGGATTGGTTACAGCTTTGTCGAATAAAGGAACCCACTATACAAAACATCCCTACAACCAGTAATGGTCTGAATGTGGGGATATTTTAATTTTGACAATAATTTAACGGTGACGGCTTTCACCACTTTTACTGCTTGCATTATTTTGTCACGATTCTTCTTCTCTGAAACAATTTTTGCCGCTGCAATAATTCCCGCAAGCATTTTTTCCCTGCTTTCAGGATTATCAATTTTTTCTTTCACTGTTTTAGTACTATCTTTAGATACTTTTTTGTGCAATCATAAATGCATCATCAATATCAAATCCATGGTGCCCAGATGCTAATATCAGTATAAAAAATAAAGGGCGCCGAAACGACGCCCCTACACCAGTCAATATTCTATTGTATACAAAAGCTATCTATGATTGAGTGTAGCATCATGTATTGTGATCACTTACATGGAACTGTTTTAGGTTGCCGATTTTCTGACGGCGCTGTTCCAGTTCTGCTTCTACGGCTTCCAGAGGGATACCCTGGTCTACCATCATAACCAGCAGATGATACATTAAATCGCAGATTTCACCTACGGTTTCGTCCTGCTGGCCGTTTTTGGCAGCGATGATAACTTCACTGCATTCTTCGCCGCATTTTTTCAGAATTTTATCTAAGCCTTTATCCAGCAGATAACAGGTGTAAGACCCTTCCTGCGGTTCGGCTTTACGCTGCTGCACTACGGCATACAGCCCTTCTAATACGTCCTGCATTTATTTCTCCTCCCAGATAGTTCGATAAAAACAGCTGTGATTGCCGGTATGGCATGCCGCCCCGGTCTGCTCCACAATGATTAACAGTGTGTCGTCATCACAGTCGGTACGGATTTCATATACTTTCTGCACATGCCCGGAAGTTGCGCCTTTGTTCCACAGTTCCTGACGGGAACGACTGTAAAACCAGGTATAGCCGGTTTCCATAGTTTTGCGCAGACTTTCCTCATTCATATACGCCATCATCAGCACTTCACCGGTGCTCTTTTCCTGCACAATGGCTGGTGTAAGCTCCGATTTTGCAAAATATTTTTTTAAGTCTTCCATCATGTTACTCCTATTACTTCTCTCTACAGACGCAGGATTTTTTGTACCTGACAAGGCAGAGGTTTATTTTTCGAGTGACGCGTACCAAATGTACGCAAGACGAGAAAAAATGAACCTCAACACCGTCAGGTGCAAAAAAGACCAGTCCGTTATCTTCTTACTGGAATATTGTGCATCCGCAAGTGATTTTTGACCTGTTCTACCGTCAGTTCTTTAAAATGGAACAGGGATGCAGCTAATGCGGCATCGGCTCCGGTTTTTTCAAATACTTCAGAAAAATGGTCCAGCGTACCACAGCCGCCGGATGCGATAACCGGAATGTTTACCACTTTACTGATTGCATCGGTCAGTTCTAAATCAAAGCCCTGTTTACATCCATCGGTATCCATAGAGGTGAGCAGAATTTCGCCGGCACCGCGGCGTTCACATTCTTTTGCCCATTCAATGGCATCCATCTGCATATCAATACGGCCGCCATTTACCACTACGGTAAAACCGCCTTCCGCTCTGCGCCGTGCATCGATTGCGACTACCACACACTGACTGCCGAATTTATCTGCCGCTTCGCTGATTAACTGCGGATTGCGCACAGCTGCCGAGTTTACCGAAATTTTATCGGCACCGGCCCGCAACAAATCGCGGAAATCATCTACAGTACGAATACCGCCGCCTACCGTTAACGGTACAAATACATTTTTCGCTGTATTACGCACGACATCAATCATGGTGCTGCGGCCTTCGTGGGTTGCAGTGATATCTAAAAAAGTAATTTCATCGGCACCCTGACGGTCGTACTCAATGGCACACTGCACCGGGTCGCCAACTTCTTTAATCCCTACAAAGTTTACCCCTTTTACTACTTTGCCATCTCGCACATCCAGACATGGAATAATACGTTTTGCTAACATGTCTGTGCACCTGCTTTCGCTACAGCCTCTGCCAGATTCAGGCTTCCGCTGTAGATGGATTTGCCGCAGATTACCCCGTACAGGTTCAGCTGTCTGCACAATTCGATATCGGCAATGGATTTAACCCCGCCGCTGGCAATAATTCCGCAGCTTACTGCGCGGTTGATGGCATCCAGCTGCTCGCCGTTTACACCAGAAAGCATGCCGTCTTTGGAGATGTCGGTATAGATAATGGTTTGTACACCGACTGCCTCCATCATTTTTGCCATTTCAATATAATGCACGTTGCTGGTATCCAGCCAGCCTTCTGTGGCTACCATTTCATTTTTAGCATCAATGCCTACGGCAATGCGGCCGCCAAAATGATTAACCGCATCTTTCACCAGTGCTGGATTTTTTACCGCCACCGAGCCTAAAATCACGCGCTCAATGCCTTTGTTCAGATAATATTCGATGGTTTCCATGTTGCGGATACCTCCGCCCAGTTCCACTTTTAAGCCGGACTCCGCCGCCACCTTGCAGAAAATATCGGCATTCACCGGTCTGGCATCTTTAGCACCGTCTAAATCCACCATATGAATCCACGCAGCGCCGGCCTGCTTGAAGCTGGCCGCTGTATCATAAGGGCTTGCCGCTACCTGCTCAGCAGTATCGAACTCGCCTTTACGCAGACGTACACATTTGCCGTCTTTAATATCAATTGCTGGTAAGATAATCATGTTGTCACCAACTTTGCAAAATTTTTAAGAATCTGCATTCCTACCTGCCCGCTTTTTTCCGGATGGAACTGAGCACCGTATACATTGCCGCGGAATACCAGCCCCGGAATTTTTTCGTTGTAAGTGGCATAGCAGCTGATAAATTCATCGCTGGTTTCTGCCCGATAGGAATGTACAAAATACACATAATCACCATCTGCCACATCACTGCTCAATGCACAGTCATGCAGTACGGTTAAGTCATTCCAGCCCATGTGGGGGATTTTTAATCCGCCGCCATCAATCAGCTGCACACAGCCCGGAATCAGGCCAAGGCCGTCAGATTCACCAAATTCATAGCCTTTTTCAAACAGCATCTGCATTCCAAGGCAAATGCCCAGTAATGGTTTGCCTGCAGCAGCCTGTTCTTTGATAGCCTCGGCAAAGCCGCTTTTGTTTAACATCGTCATGGCATCGCGAAATGCACCCACACCCGGCAGAATGATACCATCGGATTCTTTTAAATCAGCCGGATCGGCTGTGATTTTATTTTCAATCTGCAGATAGTCCAGCGCATTTTTTACGCTGAACAGATTCCCTGCACCATAGTCAACAATATGAATCATAATTACACCTCATTAGGCTAATACGCCTTTTGACGACAGAACACTGCCATCCCGCAGTTTTACAGCCTGTTGGAGCGCATGGGCCACAGCTTTAAAGATTGCCTCGATTTTGTGATGGTCATTGTTTCCGTATTCCAGACGGATATGCAGTGTAATGCCACTGTTCATAGCAAATGCACGGAAAAATTCCTCTACCAGACAGCAGTCCAGAGCCCCGACACTCTGGTTTGTAAAGGCTGCATCAAAATGCAGAAATGCTCTTCCGCTGATATCCAGCGCACAGAATGCCAGTGCTTCATCCATCGGCACGTAAAAGCTGCCAAAGCGTTCAATCTGTTTTTTATCTACTACCTGAGCAAAAGCCTGTCCCAGCACAATGCCTGCATCCTCCACACTGTGATGCCCATCTACTTCTAAATCGCCTTTCATAGCAAGATCAATATCAAAGCCGCCATGTACCGCAAAGGCATGCAGCATATGATCAAAAAAGCCTATGCCGCTGCTTCCGGAAAATTGCCCGGAGCCGTCAATATTCAGCTTCAGCTGAATCTGTGTTTCGTTTGTTTCCCGTTTCATTTCGGTTACACGCATACTCATGCTCCTTTCAGGCAGTCACGCAGCGCACTCAGAAACGCATCGTTTTCTTCTTCGCTGCCGGCACATACACGCAGATATTTACCCATCAGACGGATAGCAATGCCTTTTTCCAGAAGTGCATTATAAACATCAGCAGCATTTTCTACTTCCATATATACGAAGTTCGAGCGGGTATTCTGAATAGATTTGATTTTTGGCTCACTGCCGGCCATTGCCTGCAGCATACCAAACAGATAATCTCTGGATTCCTTAATCAGCAGAATGCACTCTTCGATGTACGCAGGGTGATCCAGAATAATACTGCCCACCACCTGCGACATGGTATTCACATTATACGGCGATTTTGCCGCTTTCAGTGCATTAATAATGGTCTGATTGGAAACTGCAAAACCCAGTCGGGCTGCTGCCAGACCAAAGGCTTTGGATAAGGTTTTCAGCACCATCAGGTTTGGATAGTTTTCCACTTCATCCAGCACCGAGCCGTAGCCGAATTCCATATAGGCCTCGTCTACAACCACAAGCACATCTTCCAGTTCCTGCACAATTTTCAGTACATCTTCTCTGGATTCAATCAGCGAGGAAGGGTTGCACGGATTGGAGAAAATCAGCATCTGAATCTGTTTTTCTTTTGCCTCTGCAATTAATGCGTCTACACCAATCTGCAGATCCTCCCCTTTTTCAAACACCTCTACCTGCAGCCCTGCCATCTCGCCATAGATTTTATACATCCCGAAATCCGGTTTTACCACCATCAGCTTATCACCGGCATTTGCAAAGCAGGTAGTCAGTAAAAACAGCAGTTCATCGGAACCGTTGGCCGCCACAACCAGATTGGCAGGAACGTCAAATACGTTACTGAACTTCTGGCACAAATCTACTGCATATGGATCCGGATAACGGTTAAATGCAATACGCGGAACCATAATACTGATTTCATGACGGATTTCATCCGGCAGACTGATAAAACTTTCATTGGCATCTAAACGCACATCATATTTACCGGTAATCGGCTGATACGGAACAATATTTTTTAATTTGTCCGGCAACTGATACGCCATACTTATTCGGCCTCACTTTCAAAACGAACTTTAATGGAGTTGGCATGTGCTGTGAGCTGTTCCCGTTCTGCAATGCAGACGATATCGTCATGAGCAGCACGCAGTGCCTCCTCAGTATAATAAATGTAACTGGATTTTTTAATAAAGCTGTCTACGCCCAGCGGTGAAAAGAATCTGGCAGTTCCACTGGTAGGCAGTACATGGTTTGGCCCTGCATAGTAGTCACCCAGCGGTTCCGGTGCATACTGGCCTAAAAATACCGAACCGGCATTGTCTAAACGACCCAGATATGCCATCGGGTTATCCATCATCACTTCCAGATGCTCCGGAGCCAGTTCGTTGGCCAGTTCCACCATTTCATCCACACTGCGGCATACAATCATAGCGCCGTAATCCCGAAGTGATTTTTCGATAATCTCTTTACGCGATAATTTTTCCATCTGGCGAGCCAGTTCTTCCAGCGTCTGTTCTGCAATGGCTCTATCGGTAGTCAGCAGAATAGAGGACGCCAATACATCGTGCTCTGCCTGACTCATTAAATCAGCAGCCAGGAATTTTGGATTGGCGGTACTGTCTGCCATTACCAGAATTTCACTTGGCCCTGCAATCATATCAATATCCACTACCCCGTAAAGGATACGTTTTGCTGTGGCTACAAAAATATTGCCCGGCCCTACAATTTTATCTACTTTCGGAATGGTTTCGGTCCCATAGGCAAGAGCACCTACCGCCTGCGCACCGCCCATCAGGAAAATTCGGTCCACACCGGCTAATGCCGCTGCCACTAAAATATCCGGATTGGCTGTACCGTCTTTTAATGGAGGGGTTACCATAATAACTTCCTCAACACCGGCAATTTTGGCTGGAACGGCATTCATCAGCACAGAAGACGGATATGCTGCAGTACCGCCCGGCACATACAGCCCAACCCGTTTTAAGCCGCGAATGCGCTGCCCCATCATGACACCGTTGGATTTGGCATCAATAAAGCTCTGCTGTTTCTGACGGCTGTGAAACTCACGGATATTTTCCATAGCATTGCGTAAAGCCTCAACAAAGCGAGGGTCTGCCTCTGCTACAGCCTCTTCCATCTGAGCACGGGTTACTTCCATCTGTTCTGGGCATCTACCGTCAAATTTCATGGTATATTCCCGAACTGCCTCGTCGCCTCTGGATTTTACATTATCCAGAATTTCCGTTACCGAAGCGGTTACCTTTTTATCGGTTTCCCC
>DAISWV010000084.1:0-6617 GCA_036826195.1 Peptococcaceae bacterium
GCCGGAGGCAAAACCAGCGGCAGTGTCAGTAAAAAAACCGATTATGTATTAGCTAGGGAGAGCGCAGGATCCAAGCTGACCAAAGCGCAGGATTTAGGGATTGCCATTATTGATGAGGAAACCTTTTTAAAGATGCTGAAGCAGTAAGAAAAATTATTGTATACATTGCTTCGGATATTGAAGGATTTACAAAAAAGTTGTATAATAAGCAGTTGTATAATTAGTCAAGAAATTTATTATTAAGGGGTGTAGTTATGGAAAGAGACGTGTTGAGAAGATTGTGTTTGCTCAACCAGCTCAGTTTGACAGACACACAGAAAGATGACGTTATTAACTTTTTCGCAGACCGCGATGCGGATACCGCTACGCTTGATGCGATTGATACAGAAAATGTAGAGAGAATGGTTCATGTTATGCCGGTTCTGACCGTTGTGCGCGAAGATGCGGCAAGCCAGCCTTTCTCCCGTGAAGATCTGCAGGCAGGGGCGCCGGAAACCGATGAAGGTTACTGGTGCGTACCTCGTGTGCTGGAATAAGGAGGGCAAGTATGAGTATTTATATGACAAAACAGGAAGCGGCTGCAGACAAAGCGGTTGTTTTCGATGATATGTTCCTTACTGTCGATATGCCTACCACAGCCGGCTCCAAAATGCTGGAAGGCTACAAAAGCCTGTTTGAGGCGGAAGTATTAACACGTCTGAAAGCAGCAGGCTATGCAGTTGCCGGGAAAACCAAAGTCGGCGAATTCGGCGCAGACCTGTTAGGCGAAACCTGTTACTTCGGTGCAGAGTATGAAAATGAAACCCTGCAGTATCCGGCAGCACTGGCTGTAAATAGCGGCGATGCAAAAGCAGCTGTTGTACTGGATGTGAATGGCGCTCCAAGAAGAGGCGCGGCTCAGGCTGGTCTGGTAGCGTTAAAACCAACCTACGGCAGAGTATCCCGTTTCGGGACAATTCCGGTAGCATGCTCCGGCGAAACTGTAAGTGTTATTGCAAAAAATGCGGCTGACTGCCGTGAAGTGTTTGCTGCAATGGCAGGCCATGACAGCAAAGATGGTACTGCACTGCCGGAAGCAATGGTAGAGGCAGGCAAAGCGGCTGTAACAAAGAAAAACAAAGTTGTAGTGGTAACCTCTATGCTGAAAGATGCTGACGAAGCGGTTCAGGGCAAAATTGCGGCTGTTACTGATGAATTTACCAAAAACGGTATGGAAGTTGTAACCGTAGATGCCGATACCATTGCTTACGCTGGCGCTGCATGGAATATCCTGATGTCTGCCGAACTGTGCAACAATGTATCCCGTTATGATGGCGTGAAATACGGCTACCGTACAAAAAACTACACCAATATTGATGAACTGTATACCAACTCCCGTACAGAAGCATTCGGGGATTTCCTGAAATCCGCCATTCTGTTCGGTTCCGAAACACTTTCTACCGAAAACTACAAAAAAGTTTACGATAAGGCGCTGCGTGTAAGACGTGTTATCAGCGAAACAATGAATGCTCTGCTGGCAGACTGCGATGCGCTCGTGATGCCTGCTGCAAGCAAAATGGCATACGGTAAAGCTATGGTAGAAAACGATAAATATCTGCCTTATAAAGAAAACTTCTTTACTGCTCCTGCATCTATCACAGGGCTTCCTGTTGTAGTAGCAGGCGGGGTTCAGCTTGTGGGGAAAGCCTTCTCCGAGGATGTACTCCTTGACCTGGCAGAACTTGTGTAAGGGAGGAACAAATAAGATGAAATATGAAACCGTCATTGGTCTGGAAGTTCACGTGGAACTTGCAACCGAATCCAAAATTTTCTGCTCCTGTTCGGCTCACTCCTTCGGTGCCGATCCAAACTCTCATGTTTGTCCTGCCTGCTGCGGGATGCCTGGTATGCTGCCGGTTGTAAACCGCCGTGTGGTAGATTTCGGTATGAAAGCAGGCTTAATGTTAAACTGTGATATCAACCGTGTAACCACATTTGATAAAAAAAGCTACTACTATCCTGACCTGCCGGGTGCATACCAGACCACACAGTGGTTTGCTCCTGTTGCAGTAAACGGCCGCGTGGATATTGAAACATCCGAAGGCAAAAAAAGCGTTCGCATTAAACAGATTCACATGGAAGAAGACGCAGGGAAACTGGTTCACGATATCAGCGAAGGGACAACCCATGTTGACTTTAACCGTACCAGCGTTCCTCTGATTGAAATCGTAAGCCAGCCGGATCTGTCCAGTGCTGAAGAAGTAGAAGCATATCTGATTCGTCTGAGAACCTTACTGCGCTATGCGAAAGTGGCAGAGTGTGAAATGGCACACGGCACCATGCGCTGCGACGTAAACCTGTCGGTAAGACCTGCCGGCAGCGATGTTCTGGGTGTTCGTACCGAAATGAAAAACATGAACTCCATCGAGGCAATCAAACGCGCCATTGCATACGAAACTGAACGTCACATCAATGCCATCGAAAACGGCACTGAAGTTCTGGTACAGGAAACCCGCCGCTGGGACGATGCAAAAGGCAAAAGTTATGCAATGAGAAGCAAAGAAACCGCTGGCGACTACCGTTACTTCCCGGATCCAAACGTAATGCCTGTTGTAATTGATGACGAATGGTTCAATACCATTCAGGCGTCCGTTCCAGAATTCCCTGAAGTAAAACGGGAAAAATACATTGCTCTGGGTCTGACCGAATACGATGCGGAGCGTATCAGCGAAAGTATTATGCTCTGTGAATGTTTCGAAGAGGCAAGTGAAGCATGCGGCAATCCAAAAGAAGTTGTAAACTGGATTACCTCTGATGTAATGCGTATCTTAAACGCAAAACAGATGACATACGAAATGCTGAACCTGGATAATAAAGCATTCGGCAAACTGATTGCTTTAACTGTGGATGGCAAAATCAGCCGTGCAAACAGTAAAAAAATCCTCAGCGCTATGTTCGATGATAGAACCATCGATCCTGAAAGCTATGCAGAAGCAAACGATATGCTGATCGGCGAACAGAACGACGACATGATTCTGGAAATCGTGAAAAAAGTAGTAGAATCCGATCCAAAATCCGTAAATGACTTCAAAGGCGGTAAAGAAAAAGCCCTGATGGCATTATTCGGGAAATGTATGAAAGAACTGAAAGGCAACTGTGACCCTCAGCAGTTAAAAGTAATCCTGCTGGAATGTGTAAACAACGCCTAAATAGTAAAATAAACGCGAAGACAATTATTACGCGCAAAAGGTGTCGGTTTTATGCCGGCACCTTTTTTGTAAAAACAAATAAATGTAAAAAAATTAAAGTTTTTTCCTATTAATTGTAAGAAATAGCTTGCGTAAGAGGAAGATTTGTGGTAAAAATATAGGTGGATAATCTAGATTCTTTAACAAGGGGAGCAGAATTATGAAAAAAGTATACGAAGGTAAAACAAAAGACGTATTTGAACTGGAAAACGGCAATGTACTGCTGAAATTTAAAGATGACTGCACCGGTAAAGACGGCGTATTTGACCCAGGTGAAAACTCCGTTGGTTTAACCATCGAAGGGATTGGCCGTGCAAATCTGGAAACTTCCGTACTGTACTTTGAACTGCTGAAAGAAGCAGGCATCAAAACACACTATGTAAGCGCAAACATCGAAGATGCTACTATGGAAGTACTGCCTGCAACTGTATTCGGCAAAGGCCTGGAAGTAATCTGCCGCTTAAAAGCAACCGGCAGCTTCATTCGTCGTTACGGCGCATACATTGAAGACGGCACACCATTAGAAGGCGGCTATGTAGAAACCACATTCAAAGATGACGCAAAAGGCGATCCACTGGTAACCTCCGAAGGTTTAGCTGCTCTGGGTATCATGAGCCAGGAAATGTTCAACGACATGAAAGAACAGACTCTGAAAATCACCAACATCGTTGCAGCTGATTTAGCGAAAAAAGGTCTGGATCTGTACGATATCAAATTTGAATTCGGCTACAACAACGATGAAGTTATCCTGATTGACGAAATCGCAAGCGGTAACATGCGTGTTTACAAAGACGGCGTAATCGTTGATCCAATGGAACTGACCAAAATCATTCTGGGTAAATAATTCTTGTTTAACTCTGACAGAAAACAGAAAATCGGGCACTATCTGCGGATAGTGCCTTTTTTATACGTGTGTAAAACAGAGAAGCCGAAAAAATACAGAAAGGCGAAGTGATACAATGAAACAGCAGAATTCTCAGAAGGCGGAGAAATTAAATGACTGGCGGCTGTTTCACGGCATTGAGCAGGATAATCTTCCTGTTATGCTGGGCTGCTTAGGCTACCGGATGGAAACCTATAAAAAAGGCGAGTTTATTTCTATGGAAGGGGAGCATCTGGAAAACATCGGCCTTGTGGTAAAAGGCAGCGTCGATATGATAAAAGAGGATTTCTGGGGTAATAAAACTATCCTGATGCGTATGCGGCAGGGGAGTGTGTTTGGGGAAACCTTTATCTGCGGAAGTGCCTCGCTTGCCACGGTGAGCTTTTGCGCTGCAAGTGATACCGAGGTGCTGTTTTTGCCGTTTAAGCGGGTAATGCATACCTGCACCAATGCCTGTGCGTTTCATCACCGCCTGGTGGAAAATATGGTGCAGCTGATTGCCGATAAAAATCTGGAACTGATGCGCAAAGTAGAAGTAGTTACCAAAAAAACATTGCGGGAAAAAATTCTTGCCTATTTGTCTCAGCAGGCACAGCTGGAAGGCGGCAGTTATTTTGAAATTCCCCTTGGGCGTATTGAACTGGCGGAATATGTGTGTGCGGACCGCAGCGCATTGACTCGTGAACTGAATGCCATGAAAGAAGAAGGCCTTTTGGATTATGACCGCAATATGTTCCGGCTTTTGTAAACGGTTGTAATAAAAAATTTTCTGATTATAGCAGACGGATGTTGCACAGGCAACATCCGTCTGCTTTTTCTTCTGTATAATAAAAGCATAGAAAGACACTAGGCATTTATAAAAGAGAAATACAGGAGGAATAACTTATGACTCAGAATATGTTTTGTTTTCAGTGTGAACAGACTGCAGGCGGAAAAGGCTGTACCGGATGTGCCGGCGTTTGCGGCAAAAAAGCAGATACTGCACATTTACAGGATGAATTAACCGGTGCACTGATTATGCTGGCTTCCCAGGCAAGGGAGAATGGTGCTGAAAATGCAGCCATTGATAAACTGATTTTAGATGGACTCTTTAGTACTTTGACCAACGTGAATTTTAATAATGAAACCGTAAAACAGATGACAGAGGCCGTTCATAGTGAAACACTGCGCATCGGCGGTGAAGTAAACGATTATGATATGAAAAAAATCTGGGAGGCAAATGAGGATGTGCGCTCGTTAAAATCCCTGATTCTGTTCGGAATCCGTGGTGTTGCGGCCTACGCTTACCATGCAGCAGTGCTGGGTTATCAGGACGAGAAGGTAAACGCGTTCTTTTACAAAGCATTATCGGCACTCAAGGAGGACTGGGGTTTAAATGAACTCTTGCCGATTGTTATGGAAGTGGGCGAAGTGAACCTGGCCTGCATGGCGCTTTTGGATAAAGCCAATACCGAGACCTTTGGTCATCCGCAGCCGGCAGAAGTGCCGCTTAAAGTCGAACAAGGGCCGTTTATTGTAATTACCGGTCATGATTTATACGATTTAAAACAGCTGTTAGAACAGACTGCTGATAAAGGTATTAATATTTACACCCACGGGGAAATGCTGCCAGCTCATGCATATCCGGAACTGAAAAAATATCCGCACCTGAAAGGTAATTACGGTACAGCATGGCAGAATCAACAGAAGGAGTTTGATGGAATTCCTGCACCGATTCTGTATACCACCAACTGTTTAATGCCGCCAAAAGGCAGTTATATGGACCGTGTGTTTACCACCGAGGTAGTGAGCTATCCGGAAATTGTACACATCGGCGAAGAGAAAGACTTTACTCCGGTGATTGAAAAAGCTCTGGAACTGGGCGGCTATGCCGAAGATCAGCATTTTACCGGCATGAACGGCGGGAGCAGTGTATTAACCGGTTTTGGTCATAATGCTGTGTTATCGGTGGCGGATAAAGTAATTGAAGGCGTAAAAGCGGGTGCAATTAAACACTTTTTCCTGGTAGCCGGCTGTGATGGTACCAATACAAAACGCAGTTACTACCGTGACTTTGTGGCAGCCACTCCAGAGGATACCGTGGTGCTGACACTGGCCTGCGGCAAATACCGCTTCCATGATTTAGACCTGGGCAATATCGGCGGTATTCCGCGTCTGTTAGATATCGGCCAGTGTAATGATGCCTACAGTGCAATTAAAATTGCTGTGGCTCTGGCAGAAGCCTTTGACTGCGGCGTAAACGATCTGCCGTTATCCATGATTCTTTCCTGGTATGAGCAGAAAGCCGTAAGCATTCTCTTAACACTGCTCCATCTGGGTATTAAAAATATCAAGTTAGGGCCAACACTGCCGGCATTCGTATCGCCGAACGTGCTGAACTATCTGGTAGAAAACTTTAACATTGCCCCGGTAACCACTGTAGAAGAAGATATGAAAGCTATTTTAGGGTAAAAAAGCAGCCCGGCTGCGTCATCCATTTTCATATGGAATGGCGTAAGCCGGGCTTT
>DAISWV010000085.1:0-6527 GCA_036826195.1 Peptococcaceae bacterium
CTAAATCCGCAATCTTAAATGCCAGAAACTCACAGTCCTCCAGTGTTTCCACACAAAGCTCCGATGGTTCATCCAGAATCTGAATTTCAGTTAAACACCAGTCGCCGGCTTCAATAAAAAAACGCGTCACATCATTGCCTTTCTGATCAATATAATAACTGCGGCACAGGCCTTTACAGATATAATAGATTTTATCCGGCAGTTCCCCTAATGCTATCATCTGGCTGTCTTTTTTCCAGTGTTCCTCTACTGCAATACATTCTATCTTTTTACGAAGTTCCGCTGGCATCTTCCGCCCAGCCCATTGTTCAAGCGTAGCCTGCAGCAAATCCATCTGTGTTTCCAGCATCCAGTCACCTGCTTTCTGTTCCAATTTTTTCGTATTGATTCTGCCTTTATTATACTGGCTTTTTCTTCCCTCTGCATTAACAAATGGCAAGAAATCTGCCTGTTATACAGAAAAAAGGACAGCCAATGGCTGCCCGTCCGTTCATATTTTTATGCTTCATCCGTTAAAATCAGCTCTACCTGATGTTCCCGGAAATATTCCAGATATTCCGCTTCCGGTTCTTCATTGGTAATCAGATAATCCATCTCTGCAATACTGCCATATGTCATCAGTGCCGCATGCCCGAATTTTTCGTGATCAGCCAGCAGATAATGAATACGGCTCTGTTTTAAAGCCGTCTGTTTTACACCAAACTCCTCAAACGTGGCATTGGTCAGCTGTTTTGTGAGCGATAATCCGGTGCAGCCCATAAACGCCTTGGAACAATTAAACTGCTCCAGCGCCTGGCAGGTACTGCTTCCAACCAGCGAGGCTGTACGGCCAAGCACAACCCCCGGCAATGCCACCGCACGAATCTGCGGATATTTTGCCAGCTCAGCCAGTGCCGGAATACTGTATGTGATAACGGTAAGATTTTTTTTATCGGCCAGATAACCTATCATCTGCAGGGTAGTAGAACCCGAATCCAGGAAGATGGTATCGCCATGATTTACAAATTCCGCAGCCCTTCGGGCAATTTCTTTTTTCTCATCCCGATATTCTTTATTACGCACCTCAAAATCCATCAGCTCGCGGGTCTGCGGTCTGGTAGCATCTGATTCCGACTGCCCCAGTGCAACTACACCGCCGTATACCTTTTTTACACGCCCGTCACGCACCAGCGTATCAATATCACGACGTATTGTATTAATCGAAACATGAAACTCCTCACATAAATCCTGAATCGATACCGACCCTACCTGACTGATATATGCTTCCACCGCTTCAATTCGTTTTACACGCATCAGCAATCACCTCTTTTTTGTACATTACCTATCATTCGTCCAAAAGTTACTCATCTTTTACTCAATTATAACCTAAATATCATCAAAAGTAAACCAAAACATGTTGACATTCTACCAGTTCCATGCTACTATTGACTCATAAGTTAACCAGAATATTCTTATAGAAATCATTTTTGAATCATTCTGATTCATTTCTGGCATGGCTTCACATATCCATAGGCATGGATATCGATTATATTTCTTTTATTATAAGGAGGCAGTTATTATGCAGATTTTAAAAGATTACATTAACGGTCAGTGGGTTGAAGGTACTGGTGAATTTATTGATGTTTACAATCCATCTACCGGCGAAGTTATTGCAAAAGTTCCTGTTACAACAGAAGATAAAGTAGAAGAAGCTATCAAAGCAGCTAACGAAGCATTTAAAACATGGAAAGAAGTTCCTCTGCAGAAACGCGTTGGCTACCTGTTCAAACTGCGTGATACTTTAATTGAACGCAAAGAAGAACTGGCTGCTATCATTGCAACCGACCAGGCAAAAACAATTGCCGATGCTCGCGGCGAAGTTGACCGCGGTATCCAGAACACCGAAATCGCATGTGGTCTGCCTCTGATGATGCGCGGCGATAAGATCGCTATCAACGGCGACCTGGACGGCGAAATCGTTCGTGAACCAATCGGTGTTGTTGGCGGCTTAGCTCCATACAACTTCCCATCCTTAATCTTCGGCTGGTTCGTTCCATTTGCGATTGGTACCGGCAACACACTGGTATACAAAGCAAGCGAACAGTCCCCAATGTTTATGCAGGTTATCGCTCAGATTTTAGAAGATATCGGTCTTCCTGCCGGTGTATTCAACCTGATTAACGGTGACAAACCAGTTGTAACTCAGATGTTAGAAAGCAAAGGCATCAATGCTATGGCATTTGTTGGTTCCTCTAAAGTTGGTCAGATTGTAGCAGAAGGCTGCGCAAAAACAAACAAAAAAGCTATGGTATTAGCTGGTGCGAAAAACACCATGATCGTAGCAAAAGATGCAAACCTGAAAGGGTTCGCAGAAAACTTCAAAAATGCATGCTTCGGTGCTGCCGGCCAGAGATGTATGGCTGCTGCCAACGTTGCAGTTGAAGAAGAAATCTACGATAAAGTTAAAGAAGTTATGTTAGATGTTGCCAAGAGCGTAAAAGTGGGCGATGCTCTGGATGAATCCGTATACATGGGTCCAGTTATCTCCCCTGGCGCAATCGCTCGTATCCACAACTACATTGATATCGGTCTGGAAGAAGGCTGCACACTGCTGTTAGACGGCCGCAATCCAGAACTGCCTGAGAAAAACAAAAACGGCTACTTCATCGCTCCAACCATTCTGGAAGGCGTTACTCCAGATATGCGCGTAGCAAAAGAAGAAATCTTCGGGCCTGTTGTTACTCTGATTAAAGTTAAATCTTACAAAGACGGTATGCAAATTATCAACGATTCCGAATACGGCAACGGCGGCTGCCTGTTTACCGAAAGCGCAATCGTTGCACAGGACTTCCTGCGTCACACCAACTCCGGTATGATTGGCGTTAACGTAGGCGTTCCAGCTTCCATGCCATACCTGCCATTCGGCGGTACAAAAGCTTCCCTGATGGGTGGTCAGTACAAAGCACAGATTACAGACTGCGTAGAATTCTTTACAAAACGTAAAGCATGCACCATCCGTTACTACGGTCCAAACGAAGCGTAATTTCCATTTTAACGTAAAAATACAGCCCCGCACACGATTACCCTCTCTGTCGTGTGCGGGGCTGGTATTTTAGTTTGATCAACGACCCGATTTTATCAACCCGTAAGCTAAAATAATTCAAAAACACACGAAAAAGAGACTGAAAATACCCTGATGAATATCAGGGCATTCCAGTCTCTTTTCGTTATTACAGCATTTTATGCCTTTTATTTTCCTTCTGCCAGTTCTTCTGTGATATCCAGGAATTTATTCATAATCGGAACACAGGTCGCTGCAAATACACCACCTGCAATTAACGCAGTCTGCGGTTTTTTCTTGCGCGTTGTCAGCACACCTACCAGCACGCCCAGTGCCATGGAGCAAACCTGCAGCAGGGTTAAATCTACCAGGTTGGCACGCTCAGTATAAGCCATAGTCCCTTTCCACAATTTCATCATAAGAATCGCTCCTTTCGGATTAATAAGTCAGCATATCATCCAGACGGTTTAACAGCGCTTCATAGCGCGGCCGCAGATGTTCCGCCGAGCGGCTGGATGTATAATAGTCTACCTTGCCGCTGCCGCTTTCTAAAAGCCCCCGCTGTTCCAGCACATGATACAGATTATTTACCGTACCGCTGCTTCCGTCCAGCATGGTGATTTCTCCCGGCAGAATTTTATGAAAGCTGTCTTTGAAATAATTGAAATGCGTACACCCAAGCACCACAGTGCAGTACCGGTCCATATCATAAGGCGCGAGCACCTCGCGCAGATAAGCTTCCGCCTGTCCGTCATTAAAACTGCTGGACTCGGCAAAATCCACAAGTTTTGGCAGCGGCAGCAAATCCACCTGATGATTCTGATCCACCTGATGAAGCAGATTCTTCAGTTTTTCCTCACGAATCGTAACCGGTGTTGCCGTCACCAGAATCCGTTTGGTGCAGCGTGTATCTGAAACCGCCGGTTTCACGGCCGGCTCCATACCCAGAATCGGAAAACTGTAGCGGGCACGTAAATCTTTAATTGCCACACTGGTAGCCGTATTGCAGGCAACCACCAGAGCTTTCACATCCTGCGCGGCAATAAAATCTACTGCCTCCTGCACATACTGACGAATCTGATGTTTTGTTTTTCGGCCATATGGAACATGGTCTGTATCCGCATAATACAGATAATCCTCCTGCGGCATTTTCCGCATTGCCTGATGCAGCACAGTCAGCCCGCCGATCCCGGAATCAAAAAATGCAATCTGCATTGTGTCACTTCCACTTCAATTAAAACTTACATAATCGAATCTTTCACATTGTATACGCTCTTAAAAATCATCGTCAAAAAAATAATCGTTTTCATCGGCAAAATCCGGCAGGTCTGCCAGTTCTTCATCCAGCCATTCTTCGCCTTCAAACAGCATCGGTCTGGCGATAAATACGGCTCTGTGCGCCTCCGGCTTCACATCGTTTTCCGACAGTTCCTCATATACACCAGCCGTTTCAAAGTCGCTGTATTTCAGCCATAAACGCAGTAAATCCAGATCGTAAACCCGTTCCTCCTGTGTCATGGTTTCACGCCGGTATAATCCATTCGCCTGCCGCAGAAAAAAGGTAATATTCATGGTACAAATCTGAGTTTCCTCATCAAAGTGATTTTCCCACATATATTCCACATCATCCCGATGCAGTGTAAAAATATGATTGCCCAGATACTCCCGCAGCTTATAGGGTGTCTGCACGTCAAACAGCAGCACGCCTTTATCAGCCAGAAGCGGATTCAACGTATGAAACAGCATCTGTAAATCCTCCGGGTCCGTTAAATGATTAAACACATCGAAGGTGGCAATCGCCGCATCAAACACCATTTCATTTCCAGCTTCATCGAAAAGCTGCAGGCTGGTCAAGTCCTGCTTTCGCCAGTCAATATCCAGCTGCAGGGCACGGCTTTTTTCCCGTGCAGCAGCCAGCATCTCTTCTGATATATCTACACCGGTAACCTGATAACCTCTCTGTGCCAGCGGAATACTGATGCATCCGGTTCCGCAGCCTAAATCCAGAAGCCGTTTCCCCGGGCCCCCGTGTTTCTGCAGCATACGGTCGATATAATCGGCCCATGCTTCATAATCCACATCGTCCATCAGCGCATCGTACATAGCAGCCAGTGTTTCATAAGCCATACGGCTCACCTGCCTTACTCAGCAATCCATGCCGACAGATCTACTTCCGGGCTGTCGCCCCACAGTTTTTCCAGGTTGTAATACGCACGTTCTTCCGGTTTGAAAATCTGAACGATTACCACACCATAATCCAGCAGAATCCAGCTGCCGCCCTGATAACCTTCGCGGCGCAGAATGGTTTCGTTTAATTCTTTTTCCACTTTTTCTTCAACAAAATCAGACAGCGCTTTGGTGTGTGGCGCACTGGTACCGTTGCAGATTACAAAATAATCGGCAATCCCGGTCTGTGCATGGATATCCAGCACTTTAATGTCCATCCCTTTTTTCTCATCTAAGGCTTTTACAATCTGTTCAACTAATGTAATGCTTTCCATAATATCCTCCTGATATCTAGTTTATGTTTTTATCCCGTCGTTCTTCTAGCAATCTGTTTCGCGCCGCTACCGAGAGCGGATGCAGATATCCATCCTTCTGAACCAGAAACCCTATGGTGTGGTCAATTCCTGCCAGCACGCCCAGATCCAGATCCTGATAGGTCAGCTGCCGCAATAAATCCACGCCCGGGAAGTCCCGATTCGGTTCAATGTAATCCGCAATATAAATAATCCGCGCCAGCTGCGTCATATCCGGATGCCCGGTGGTATGCCACCGGATGGCATCCAGAATGGCTTCATCATCCAGAATACCCTGTTCCTTCAGCATCCATGCACCAACCGGCCCGTGCAGCAGGTTTGGCTGCAGCAGATCTACCGCATCGCTGGAAAGGTTATGTGCCATGGCCAGCTCTAACAGCTCGGCATTGGGCACTTCTCGTGCGTAATCGTGCAGAAGCCCTGCCAGATACGCCCGTTCAATATCACCGTTAAACATCCCGGCCAGCTTTGCCGCCGTATTTGCCACACCCACTGAGTGTGTATAGCGTTTCACCGACAGCCGCTTTTTCAGTATTTCCTTATAGCCTTCTACCTTGACTTCCATACTGCTGTTCACCTCGTCGATAATTTCCGCCGGAATCAGATGTCGTACATCCCTGCGAAGCGCCACCTGTTCCCGTACACCTGTAGAGGAAATATCCAGCGCATCAATTGGAAGACAGATGATACCGTATTTGCGTTTCTCAGATTCCACCCGCAGCTGCTCCGGAAGTTCTCCAGTGTAGCCCGGCCGGCTGGTAGAAACAAAATAGCATAAATCCAGAATATCTTCCCAGCGATACCAGGTATGCAGTTTTTCCAGCGAATCAGCACCGGTTAAAAAATAGAATTCGCAGCCCGGCTCCCGCTTATGCAGCTCCAGCAAGGTATGATAGGTATAGGATTTTTCATCCCGCTCTTTTTCGATATCTAAAATCCGGCAGCCC
>DAISWV010000086.1:0-6473 GCA_036826195.1 Peptococcaceae bacterium
GGTATATCTGGAAAATAAACATGTTACTGTAGAGGAGGTTGCCGGATGTTCGAACCTCAGTTAATAAGTATGATTACAGAAAACTTCGGGATTTCCATCTATATGGTGCTGATGTCCACTGTTTTCTCCTATCTGTTCGGCTTACCATTGGGCGTGATTCTGGTGGTTACATCACCGGGCGGATTACATCCGATGCCGCTTTTAAACCAGGTATTAAGTGTTATTGTAAACCTGCTGCGTTCGGTTCCGTTCCTGATTCTGCTATTCCTGATTATGCCGTTCACACAGTTTGTAACCGGCTCCAGTTTCGGTGCTAATGCAACGATTGTTCCGCTGATTGTCAGTGCGGCTCCGTTTGTTGCCCGTTTAGTCGAATCTTCTTTTAAAGAAATTGACTTTGGTGTTATTGAAGCAGCGCAGTCTATGGGGGCAAGCAACTGGCAGATTATCACCAAAGTAATGCTGCCGGAATCCAAACCATCTCTGATTGTCGGTTCTGCTTTAGCAGCAACTACTATTTTAGGCTATTCCGCTATGGCCGGGGTTGTAGGCGGCGGCGGTTTAGGTGACGTGGCAATCCGTTACGGGTTCTACCGCAATCAGAAAGACCTGATGTATGTGTGCGTTGTACTGCTGGTTATCATCACACAGATTATTCAGGAAGCCGGGCTGAAAATCGCTACTAAAGGCGATAAACGCCTGCATTAATAAAAAGGCTTTTACAGAATTCTTTTCTGTAAGCATATATTTTCTATTTTTGAAGGGAGTTTTTCCAATGAAACTGAAAAAAGCTGTATCTATCGCTTTAACAGCAGCCCTGTCCGTTGGTCTGCTGGCTGGCTGCGGCGGTGGCGACACCAACGCAGATGCAAATGCAGAAGCAAAAGTAATCACTGTAGCTGCTTCTCCATCTCCACATGCTGAAATTCTGGCAGTAGCCGGCGAAGTTCTGGCTGCAGAAGGCTATGAACTGCAGGTAACTGAATTTACTGACTATGTACAGCCAAACCTGGTTGTAGATAATGACGAATTCGATGCAAACTACTTCCAGCATCAGCCTTACCTGGATGATTTCAATGCTGAAAACGAAACCGCTCTGGTATCTGTTGCATCCGTTCACTACGAACCATTTGGTATCTACTCCACCAAACACGCATCTCTGGATGAAATCGCTGACGGTGCTGTAATTTCCGTACCAAACGATGTAACCAACGAAGCACGTGCATTACAGCTGCTGCAGGCACAGGGCATCATCACCTTAAAAGAAGATGCTGGCCTGACCGCTACTAAAGAAGATATCGTAGAAAACCCACACAATGTTGTAATTCAGGAAATCGAAGCTGCAGGTCTGCCAGCTACTCTGGACAGCGCTGACTTCTCCGTAATCAACGGCAACTACGCTATCCCAGCTGGTCTGAACGTTGCAAAAGACGCTCTGGCTTGTGAAGATGCTGCATCCGAAGCTGCTCAGACATTCGCTAACATTCTGGTTGTAAAAGAAGGTAACGAAGAATCTGAAGAAGTTCAGGCTTTAGTAAAAGCTCTGCTGAGCGACGAAGTAAAAACCTTCATCAACGAAAACTATGAAGGCGCTGTTGTTCCAATTTTCTAATTTCTGATTAGAAAATACCAATTATTTTCGCAAGTGCAAACCCCGTATTCTGTTTTGGAATACGGGGTTTCTTTGTATACAGACAATGCCTCCGGCAAATCATAAAAGTAATATTTTGAAAAATATTTTGAAAATTTATTGTATGATGTTACTTTTTTCATGTATAATGGATAAAATTGATTATACAATAACAGAAAAAACATATTCCCGTACTGTACAGAAAGGAGGAATCACCGCATGATGGATATGATGGAATTGAAACAATTTGTTCAAAAAGAATCGGTACGCCGCAGCTTATATTTTCAGAATGCTGCACAGGAAATTGCTGCAACCAATCTGCGACTGCTCCATACCGTCAGCATTCTTACAACCATTCTGCTGATTGGCCTGATGCTGATTACGCCTCTGGTACTTCCAGACTGGCGGCCATCCATACCGCATATCCTGCTTCTGCCTATCTCGTTACTGTTTATTCTCCTGATTCATAGCTATCAGAAACGGGAGATTCATCCTCCCGGCTGGACGACCGGGCTGTGCCTGTTATTTGAAGCCGTGCTGTTTCTGTTTATTATGGCAATTGATATTCTTCAGGCTCCAGATACGCCGGCTTCCTTTATGCCGATGCTCTGTGTCTCCATGCCGACACTGCTGATTCTTCCATTCCGGCTGCACTACGGCATGATTCTTTTTTTTGAACTTATCTATATCAGCGCCACCCTCCTGCTGAAAACACCGTTTACCGCGCAATATGATATTTTTAATTCGATTGTCGGTATCGCCTTTTCTTTTGCACTGGCACAGATTACGCTGCGCCTGCGTATTCAGGATCATGAAACACGCAGCCGTTATCAAAAACTCAGCATTCAGGATGCATTGTCCGGGCTTTTAAACAAGGTAGCCTGTCAGGAAGCCGCTGCCGACTACCTGGCACGAACAGCACCGGATACTATCTGTGCTCTGCTGATTCTTGATTTAGACGATTTTAAACGCATCAACGATGAATATGGTCATTATACCGGTGATGCGCTTCTGCAGACCATTGGCAATACGCTTTCCAGCACATTCCGTTCCACCGACATTGTAGGACGATTCGGCGGCGATGAGTTTCTCATTCTTGTAAAAGATACTGCCGATTACACCATGCTGGAACAAAAATGCTGCATCGTTCATCAGAAACTGCAGGCTGCCGCTGAACAAAACTGTAATCTGCAAACCACCTGCAGCATTGGCGGCGTTATTTTAAACCGCCAGACCACTGATTTTCATACACTGTTTAAACAGGCCGATAACGCTTTATACGAAGCAAAAGCCTCCGGAAAAAACAGTTACCGGCTACGCTATTATCAGCCGGAAAAACCATAAAAATCCTGCCCCCGGTTTATTTCCCGGAAGCAGGATTTTTTTATGCGGTACATTATTCTGCTTTGTAAATGGTTTCGCCGTCTTTAATGGTTTCCAGCACTTTAATGTCACGAATATTCATGGCATCCCCTTTTAACGGATTATCCGACAGAATTACCAGATCTGCCCGTTTGCCGACTTTGATGGAACCTTTGCTGTCTTCTTCAAAATATGCATATGCCGAGTTAATGGTAATGCCTTTTAACGCTTCATAGGCGCTTACACGCTGTTCCGGCCCGATTTCATTGCCGCCGCGGGTAATACGGTTTGCTGCTGCCCATGCACTGTGCAGCAGAATTGGCCGGGTAATTGGTGTATCGGTATGGAAGTTATACACTAAGCCTCTGTCCAGAGCCGATTTGACAGGACTTACTCTACGGCCTCTTGCATCCCCGAAGTTTTTCAGATGCACATCGCCCCAGTACCAGGTATGGCCTACAAAAATAGATGGAATCATTTTAATTGCCGCCATACGATCCAGCTGATCATCCCCGACGGTCTGACAGTGAATCATCACCGGTCGCAGATTTTCTTTATTTGGATTATCCGATGCGCTCAGTTCTGCTTCGTAAACATTCAGCAGCTGTTCAGAAGCAGCATCACCATTGCAGTGTGTCAGTAACTGCTGGTTATCTGCAATGGATTTTTTCACGCATTCATGCACCTGTTCATCTGTCAGCCATGGATAGCCGCAGTAATCACCGGAATTTTCGTAAGGTTTCCGCATCCATGCAGTTTTCCCCTGCGGAGAACCATCCAGCAGAATCTTGTAACCGCCGATTTTCACATGGTCTGCATAACGGCCCACAATATCCTGATTTTCTGCCATTATGGAGTCTACCCCTTCCGGTGTCATCTGCGGCAGCGGACTTGGATACGCCACAATATCAATTTTCAGTTTTCCTTTTTTCCCTGCACTGCGCATTAAATGCAGCCCATGGCCGGATGTTCCGCCATCCTGCACGGTTGTTACCCCGTAAGAAGCATACATATCCTGAATTCTTACCAGAAGATCTTCCAGGCTTTCATCACTTTCACCGCCAGCTCCGGACAAGCCATTATTTTCATTGCCCATTGCAGCAACTGCCATCAATGCGGTCTCTTCTAAATAACCGGTTGGTTCTTTGGTGCCTGGATACCGGGCAATCAGACCGCCCGGGATTTCTTCCGTTTCCTCATTTACCCCTGCCAGCTGCAGCACCAGAGAGTTTACCGCACCCATATGACCTGATGCATGATTAATAATAATCGGATGTTCTGTAGAAGCGCGATCCAGTACTTTTTTATCCGGATGGGTTCCTTCTGCCAGATAGTTATGATCGTACAGACAGCCCAGCACCAGCTGCCCGGCCGGAATGTTATTATCTGCAATATATTGTTTCAGAATTAATACAATATCATCAAAGCTTTTTGCATCTTCCAGATTTGCTCTGGTCAGATACTGCGGCCCAGCCATTGTAATATGGCCATGCCCGTCAATAAAAGAAGGCATCAGCGTTCTGCCTTCCAGATCTCGCAGAACACAGTCCGCCTCTTTCTGAGCCGCCAGTTCATCGTATGTGCCAACGGCTTTAATTTTGCCGTCTGCTACCAGCACTGCCTCCGCAAAATCCTGCTCGCCTTCCATTGTGATAATATCACCGTTATAATATAAAGTTTCCATAGCAACGCATCCTCTCTTCTAACAGATAACATAACAGATAACCGCATTATCGCCAGTATCCGGTCTGTTTTCGAATGATAATTTCGATTTGTGATTTCATTATAGCATTGTAGATTAATAAGTAAAAATATATCTTTTTCAATATCATTTTGCGATTATATTTACATTTTGTTATATCCAAAATCTTTATTTGGGAATGTTACAGAGTTTCTTATATCATTTATGTTATATAAGAAAGCTTTTTCATAATTTCAACACAAATTTTCTAAATATAACTGGACTTTTCTGCTAAAAAACAGTATACTATGGATGTAACTTTTTTGTTACTTTTAAAACTATCTTTGTATTTAATTTTTAAATAACCTAACCTAAACAAATTATTTCAGAAAGGAGGAGGGTTTTCTTTATGCGTTCTTCGCGACGGAACGTATTTCTGGCAGTTTTTCTGCTGGTGATGTTCTGTTTTTCCTGCCCGGCACTGGCTGCAGGTGATACCCTGCAGGTTCATGTCGACGGCAAAGCAACTTCTGTTGAAGCAAAAGTTTCCGGCAGCCTTGCCTTTTTACCGGCACGGGATATGGCAGATTTATTTGATGCCAGCCTGGCCTACGACACAAAGAAAAAAGAACTGACGCTGAAATCCGGTAAAACTACCGCAGTTCTTACGGTTGGTTCCAGCAATATCAGTATTAACGGTAAAAAAGCTTCTCTGGATGCATCTCCAATGATTGTAAACAGCACCACATATATTCCGGTAAAAGCTGTTTCTGCAATCTGGGACGCAAGCTACGGCAGCAATGAACAGGCGCTCTATATCCAGAAAGACGGCAAAGCCGTTCAGGTTCCAGAAATCGAAAAGGTATTTCCGAAACGTCAGGCCGTTACCATCGGTGGAAAAAACACACCGGTAAATTATGTGCTTGTTCCAAAATCCTCTGATCTGAAAGCAGATGTTGTTCTGGCTCAGAATGCCATTGGTCAGACGGAAACAATGAAAAGTCTGGCGCAGCGCACCTCTGCCAAAGCAGCCGTTAACGGAAGCTATTTCCAGAGTTATGACAGTTCCAAGTCTCAGGATCCATACGGACTTTTGATTAAAAACGGAAATCTGATTCATGCAGAAGGTACCGGCAGTACTATTGGTTTCACCAAAAACGGTACTGTTAAAATGGATATTGTACGAAGTGCTGTAACAGCTAATGTAGGCGGCACCGTCTATAATGTGTCGCTGGTAAACCATACTCCGGCGGCAAACAGCAATACAGTTGTACTGTATACCAGCGCATACGGCAAAAACACAAACTGTGCATCCGGCACTGCAGTCATTGTACAAAACGGTGAAGTGGTATCAATTCACCGTAAAAAAGCTGTTAATATCCCAAGCAATGGTTACGTTCTGCTGTTTACCGGCAGCAAAGCCGATGCAGCAGATGCATTAAAGAAAGGGACGAAAGTATCCTATACTACCGGTTATGTTGGTCTGAACGGTGCAAAACTGGACTGGTCTGATATCCGGACAGCAGTAGGTGCAGGCCCTCTGCTGCTGAAAGACGGCAGCAATGTGGTAAACCCTGCAAAAGAAGGTTTCTCCGATTCTGCTGGTTTTGATCTGGCAGTTGCGCGCAGTGCAGTCGGCGTGCTGAAAAACGGCGATATTCTGCTGGTGGGCGGTGTAAAATGTACACTGAACCAGATGGCAAATGTTATGAGCCAGCTGGGTGCCGTCCATGCCATCTGTATGGACAGCGGTTCTTCCTCCGGTTTATATGTGCCGGGACATACCCTGCCGACACCAGG
>DAISWV010000087.1:0-6453 GCA_036826195.1 Peptococcaceae bacterium
CGATGAAGATGAGCTGAGCTTCCTGTGGGTAACCGAATTCCCTCTGTTAGAATGGGATGACGAAACCGAACGTTTCTATGCAATGCACCATCCATTCACCTGCCCAATGATGGAAGACGTTCCTTTAATGGAAACCGATCCGGGCAAAGTAAGAGCGCGTGCGTACGATATGGTATTAAACGGCGTGGAAGTTGGCGGCGGTTCTATCCGTATCCACGATGGTGAACTGCAGGAAAAAATGTTCAAACTGCTGAATATGGCTCCAGAAGAATACAACGAACAGTTCAGCGGCCTGCTGAATGCGTTCCAGTATGGTGCTCCTCCACACGGCGGTTTAGCATTTGGTGTTGACCGTCTGTTAATGCTGATGGCAAAACGCGATACCATCCGTGATGTAATTCCATTCCCAAAAACACAGAGTGCAATGGATGTTATGATGGAAGCTCCATCTCCAGTAGCCGACGCTCAGCTGCGTGAACTGCACATCAAACTGGATGTAAAAGAAAAAGAAGAAAAATAATAAGCGGCTGCTTATATAAGAAAAGCTCTGTCAGATAATCTGACAGAGCTTTTTTGTCTGTGTTTTGTTGTATGTTAAAAATATTCTGCTATTTCACGGCCTGATTTACCGCGTTCCAGATATTGAGTCCGTTTGCGCTGTCGGTTGGAATGGTGCCAAGGCGCCACAGGGATAAGCCGCGAATGCCTGTTAAACGTGCAAGTTCGGCTTTGGCTGCAATGGAGCGCTCGTCTTCATACCACAGAATATTCTGGGTATTGTCCTGCGCGTTTGTGTAGCTGGCATATGGCACATAGCTGTAGTTTGGATAGCTGATTTCACATCCGCTGGCTAATCGTGCACTGACAGCATCGTAGGATGGGTGATATGGTGTTTTATTGATAACAGCACCATTTTGCAGTTTCCATTGTACGGTATCCATAGATAAGCCAAGCAGCAGTTTATCTGCTGGAATACCGCCATCTAAACATGCCTCGATGGCAGTATAAATCTGATTAAGCGGAGCCATCGGTGTCATGGTGTAGCCTTGTGCCATTTCGGTGTCGGTAAGAGCAGACGGGTCGTAATCGTAAGCCATCAGGATGACACGGTCTGCGATTCGGCCAATGGATGCATAATCGTAGCCGTCATAGTAAGAACCATTCATAACCGGATGAATGGTTACATAAACGGGGCTATTGCCTACAGCGCTGCGCAACTCCTGCAGGAATAAAGTGAAATTCTGTTTCTGGGCGGAGCGCAGTGCTTCAAAATCAATTACCACTCCATGAAAACTGGTGCTTTCACCATCTCGTTCTGCGTAGCTGACGGTTTTTGCAATCTGCTGAACTGCTTCGCTGCGGAGTTCCGGGCTGGATAAAATCTGCGTTAGGGTACCTGCTGTATCATCGGCATAAACAGAAAGCAGTGCTTTGCCGCCAGATTGACGTACAGTCTGCACCGGCTGGGTAAACCCGTCTGGAATACGGTATTCATTCTGTCCCGATGCAGTTGTATTCAGCAGAAGCTGGCCATCCTGCAGAGTGAGCCGTGCCCAGCCAAAGCCGACACTGTCCAGCTGATTTAAAAAGTGTTTCTGTGACGCGGAACTGATGGCATAAAAGCCATGCAGTTCATCCAGATTTTTATCACCGGTATGATAAAGCCGTACCAGCATAGCAGCTGCCTGTTCTCGGGTAGCCGTATCATTTGGTGCAAAGGTGGTGGCACTCATGCCTCCTGCAAGCCCTAAATCATTTGCCAGTGCGATATACCCTTTGCGCTCGGTTACATCGGTAAACAGACAATTTATCTGATTCAGCTGACTGCCTAAGTCGTAAAAGCCCAGGGCGCCAATCATCATTTCGGTCATTTCGGCGCGGGTAATTGGATCGTTTGGACGAAATGCGCCATCTGGACGTGTTACGCGATTTGCAGCCATTGCATTCAAGGCGCCGTAATACCAGGCGCTTGCATCGGTATTATCCGTATAAGCCTGCGGATAGCTGCCGTCATAACCCTGCACTTTTGCAATAAAGGCAGCAAACTGGGCGCGGGTAATCGTCTGGCCGAGGCCGAACTGGTTATCTCCAATGCCGTCGGAAAAGCCAAGTGTGCGAAGTTCTTCAATAACACCAGCAGCCCAGTGGTTCTGTGGCACATCGCAAAATGGCTCTGCAGCCTGAGCTGGGCTTGCCAGTAACATACAGCCGGTTAATGCCGCAGCTGTAAATTTTATAGTATGCTGTTTCAGAAAAGAAACCAGATTTGTTTTTTTAAACGGTATCATGTAGTATCCTCCTGCTGATAAAAGTTGTGTTTTAAACAATAAACTCCATTTTATTATACCACGGCTGTCAAGCTCTGGACATTGTTGGCGCTTTTTCGCCGAGATATGTTAAAATGCGCCTATTTTTTGAATCACAGCCATCTTACAGTTGTAACCGATAATGATTTTATGGTATGATGATAGTTAAATAGATGATATAGATTGATTTTTTCGATGGATGTTTTCAACGAATTTCTGAATGATTGAAATCGGAAAAAGGGGGGACGCTGTGATGAAAATGAATCGATGGGTTGTGCAGAATGCAGCTCCGGCTGTGCGAGACCATCTGGTAAGTCAGCTGGGTATTTCGCCGGTTCTGGCAAATCTGCTGATAAACCGTGGCTATCAGGAGCCCCATGAAGTGATGGAGTTTCTGAATCCTTCTCTGCATCAGCTCTCGTCGCCTTTTGAAATGCTGAATATGGGTGCGGCGGTGGAACGCATTCTGGAGGCAGTGGAACGAAAAGAAAAAATTGTTGTATACGGAGATTACGACGTAGATGGAATTTGTGCCAGTGTAACGCTCTATCAGGGGCTGAAAGCACTGAACGCGGATGCGGCTTATTATGTGCCGGATCGCATGGAAGAGGGCTATGGTGTGAATACACCGGCTCTGCGCGGTATTTATGAAGATGGCTGCCGCCTTCTGATTACAGTAGACTGCGGTATCAGTTCCTGGAAAGAGGTAGCCGAGGCAAAAAGCTGGGGGATGGATGTGATTGTAACAGACCATCATCAGCTTCCGGAAATTCTGCCGGACTGTATTATTGTTAATCCTGTATTCAGTCATAACGAAAAAGATAAATGGCGTCACCTGTGCGGTACCGGTGTTGCGTTTAAAGTAGTGCAGGCGCTGTTCAGCCGTTTTTATCAGGAAGATGGTTTCACTGATCGGCTGCGTCCGTTTCTGGATATTGCAGCACTGGCAACTGTGGCAGATATTGTGCCGTTAAAAGGAGATAATCGTGTACTTGTAAAATTCGGGCTGGAGGAGATGGCTCTGGGCAAACGTCTGGGCCTTGCCGCGTTATGGAAGATTGCCCAGAATCATGATCAGATGGTTCCTACAACAACAGCGGTAGGGTTTGGGCTGGCACCGCGTCTGAATGCCTGTGGAAGAATCGGGGATGTGCGGCTCGGCCTTCAGCTTCTGGTGACTGAAGATGAACAGGAAGCCATGGAAATTGCCCTGAAACTGGATCAGGAAAATCGCCAGCGTCAGGAAATTGAACGTGCTATTTATGAAGAGGCGCTGGAAAAAGTAAAAGTGCAGGGGCTCAACCAGCAGGAAGGGCTTATTGTAGTAGGAGAAGACTGGCATCCAGGGGTTATCGGGATTGTGGCATCCCGTTTAGTAGAAAAATTCTATACACCAACTATTGTTCTGACACTGAATAATGGTTTGTATAAAGGCTCCGGGCGCAGTATCGAAGGCTTTCATCTGCAGCAGGCTCTGGCACAGTGTTCTGATTTATTAGCAAATTACGGTGGGCATAGCCAGGCTGCAGGGCTTGGACTCAAACCAGAGGATTTACCGGAGTTTCGCAAACAGTTTGCTAAAATTGTTTCCAGCGGTACGAACAGCGATTCCTTTATCCCTAGTCTTGTTATTGATAGCGAAATTGATATGCAGGATATTAATGCGGACATGTATCGGGAAATTTCTAAAATTCAGCCGACAGGTACCATGAATCCGACACCGGTATTTGTATGTCGAAGCCAGAAAACACTGGAAACACGAACCGTTGGTGCAAATGGAGACCATTTACGCATCAAATTGCGCAGTGGGCAGGGTGATATTTTTGGCATTGGCTTTAAAAAAGCGGAACTGGAGCCATTAACACATGAAGGCAGTGTAGATGTAGCCTTCTGTCTGGATAAAAACACATACAATGGGCGCACCAGTCTGCAGATGCTGATTAAGGATATTAAATCCTATCGTCGTCCAGATGAAATGAAACTTCTGGACAGACTGTTTTTCTATAAAGAAGAATATTTAGAAGATGATCCATATCGTTCTATCGGGCAGCAGGATCAGTTTTATACAAAAGTAGTAGGAGTAACTTTTGAAAACCGTCAGGCGATTGTAGAGCAGCTTGTGGCAGGCCAGCCGTTAGAACTGGTTCGTGAACATGATAATGTTCACGATGAAAATGCCATTGCAGTGCTGGCAGACGGAGAACAAATCGGTTATTTGAAACGGAGCATTGCACGCCATCTGGCACCGAATTTTGATCAGGGCATCGGGTATGAGGCCATGGTGGTGCAGGTAACTGGGAGTGCAGAAAAAAACTGGGGCGCGAATATTTTTATCCGTCGTATGGATTCTGCAACAGCTGAGGCGGAAGAGCAGCTTGTTCAGGTGCGTGAAGAGCTGGAGCAGCTGGAGGAAGGTGCTTTAAAAGAACGGATTCGTCAGGCGCTTTTAGGTGAATATAGTTATCGTCCAAAACAGCAGGAGGCCCTGGATGCCTTATATCGTGGAGACAATGTGCTGGCTATTTTAGGTACCGGTCGCGGCAAATCGGCTATTTTCCAGAGCTACAGCGCCTATCTGGCACTCTGGAAACGGCAGGTTACGATTATTGTGTATCCACTACGGGCGCTGGTGAATGACCAGTATCAGGCACTGGAGAAAAAACTGAAACCGCTCGGCCTTAAAGTTCGTTTGGGTACCGGGGCATTAGAAGGCGAGGAACGTGCATCGTTCTTCCAGCAGGTGATGGACGGACAGATTGATGTGATTCTGACCACACCAGAATTTTTATTATGTCATAAACATCGGTTTCTGGAACTTGGAAGCCGCTTAGGTATGGTGGTAATTGATGAGGCCCATCATCTGGCAAGCCGTCGTCAGGGCTATAAACAGCTTCCATACGGACTTCAGGATATTCGTCCACGTCAGGTTCTGGCGGTAACTGCTACTGCAGGGGAGGAAACAGCGCAGCATATAGTGGATTCTCTGCATATAGATTCGATTATTATTGACCCGCATATTCGTGAAAATCTGATGATTGTGGATGAGCGGGAAAACTATAAAAAAGCTGATTACCTTTTAAATCTAATCAAAAGCGGTGAAAAAGTGGTTGTTTATATGAACAGTCGCTTAAAAGCCGTGCAGACGGCTGAGCTTTTAAGAGAAAAATCGCCGGCAGATATGCAGAATAAAATCTGTTATTATCATGGAGGTCTGGCATCGGCAGACCGTGCCGCAATTGAAAATGCGTTCCGAAACGGTGAACTGCAGGTGATTGTGACGACAAGTGCATTTGGAGAGGGCATTGATATCCCGGATATTCGTCATGTTGTATTGTATCATTTGAGTTTCTCCGGTGAAGAATATAACCAGCTGGCAGGACGTGCCGGCAGAGATGGAAAACCTGCCAAAGTGCATCTTTTATATAATCGCCGCGATGAAACGTTAAATAAAAATGTGCTGGCATCCTCCTGCCCGACTCGTGAAGTACTGGGGCGTTTTTACAGACTTCTACAGTATCTGGTGCAGGGGAAACCTGCGATTGAATTAACAAATGCAGAGCTGGTGGAACTGGTAAAACGGGAACATTTTGCAGAACCGACAGAAGCCTGCATCAGCGGCTGGCTGGGAATTTTTGAGGAGCTTGGTTTTCTGGAGCGCGAGCGGGAAGGAAGCAAGCGTCGGATTATTATGATACCAAGTCCGAATAAAATGGACTTAAACACTTCGCTTCGTTATCAGGAGTGTATGGCGGAGCTGGAGGATTTTCAGAAATATTTACAGATTGCCTTTGACCATAGCGAGGACAAGCTGTTGACTGCCATCAACCGGCCGATTTATCCGGCCAGCTGGCAGTGAGTTTGGGGGGATCGACATGACTCGATTTAAAGACTTAGTAGATGCTGTATATGAGAATAATCCAAATGCCGATATTGAATATCTGGAAGAAGTATATCGTTTTGCCGAAGACCTGCACAAGGATCAGTACCGCAAATCGGGTGAGGCATATATCATTCATCCGCTGTCGGTAGCTATTATTCTGGCTGAGCTGGGCATGGATGAAAAAGCGGTGGCTGCAGGGCTTCTGCATGATGTTGTAGAGGATACAAACTGTAAGCGAAGCGGGATTGCCGACCATTTTGGTGAGGA
>DAISWV010000088.1:0-6447 GCA_036826195.1 Peptococcaceae bacterium
GCTGGATGCCATGCAGGGGATGGCGAATGCCATTGCAGAGCGGTATCCGGATATTGAACTGTTAGGGCCTTCCGAGGCACCGGTATCGATTGTGCGCAAACGGCACCGGTTTCATATAATATTAAAGGGAACTTCGCTGGATTTGCTGCGTGAGGCGGCAGAATATGGGCAAAGTTTCATGAACTTATCAAGAAAGAGTAAAACTTTAAGAATCCTTATTGATGTGGAACCATCAAGTGTTTTATAGTATAAGCAGGAGGAGAAGAACGATGGCTATTTATAATATTGTTACAAAAGAAGATAAATTATTACGCAAAAAATCTCAGGCGGTACCGGAAATTACACCGAATGTAATTAAACTGTTGGACCGCATGCAGGAAACCATGTATGCAGCCCATGGCGTTGGCCTGGCAGCACCGCAGGTTGGTATTTTAAAACGGGTTGTTGTAGTTGACATCGGGGAAGATGGCCCGGGTGCGTTACGTTTAATTAATCCGGAAATTCTGGAACGTTCCGGCTCTCAGAACGGCCCGGAAGGCTGTTTGAGCTGCCCTGGTATGTATGGGGATGTGAAACGCAGCCAGTATGTAAAAGTAAAAGCTCTGAACGAACATGGTGAAGAAATTATTATTGAAGCAGAAGATTTTCTGGCAAGAGCCTTACAGCATGAAATTGATCATCTGGAAGGGATTCTGTTTATTGATACCGCAACCAACATCGAATATGAAAACTAGGAGGTGTTTCCCTTGAGAATTGTATTTATGGGGACACCCGATTTTGCCGTGGAATCGCTGAATGCGCTGGTAAAGGCCGGGCATGAGGTTGCGGCAGTCATCACACAGCCGGATCGTCCAAAGGGCCGCGGCAATAAAGTGGCTTTTCCGGAAGTGAAGACAAGAGCTCTGGAATTAAATCTGCCGGTGCATCAGCCGGCAAGTGTGAAAGATGATGCCTTCTTAGAACTGCTGAAAGGATATGCGCCCGATGTGATCGTGGTTGTGGCCTTTGGCCGTATTCTGCCGCAATCGGTACTGGAACTGCCTCCGTATGGCTGCATTAATGTGCACGGGTCGCTTCTGCCGAAATATCGCGGTGCAGCGCCGATTCAGCGTGCTGTGCTGGATGGCTGCAAAGAAAGCGGCGTCACCATTATGCAGATGGATATCGGTATGGATACCGGCGATATGCTGCTGCAGGGCAGCCTGCCGATTACCGATGAGGACAACACCGGCACCATGTTTGAAAAACTGGCGGTGCTGGGTGGCGAACTGTTGATTCAGACACTGGATGGTCTCAAACAGGGGACTATTCAGCCTGTGAAACAGAATGAGGCGGAAGCAACTCATGCGGCTCGCATTCTGAAAGAGGATGAAGTCATTGACTGGAAAAAACCGGCTGATGAGCTGTTCTGCCAGGTTCGCGGTCTGGCTCCGGCGCCTGGCGCGTACACCGTATGGAACGGTCAGCGGCTAAAAATCTGGAAAAGCCGTGTCAGCGAAAAAGAAACCGGAAAAACTCCGGGTACTTTAGTGGAAATCGGCAAAGACTATCTTCTGGTACAGACCGGCAAAGGCTGTCTGGAAGTACTGGAACTGCAGCCGGCAGGCAAAAAGGCAATGCCTGCAAAAGCATTCTGTAATGGAACCGGTGTAGAAACTGGATTACAGTTTGGTGAAATTGATGGATAAAGGTAAAAAACGATTGTTTATTCTGCTGGGGATGGCCAGCCTTCTGGTATATGGAGCTGTGTTTGGCGTAATCTGGTTTCTGATGACGGCGGCATCCCCTGCAGTGCGTCATATTGCGGTGACGGCTCTGGCTGCCGGGTTTGTTATGCTCTTAATTGTTATGACGCTGGGGCTTGGCAGTCTGGTGCTGGGCTTGGCCCTGGGCAGCAGTGCTCTGTGGAGCCAGAAGCTTGGCCGCAGTATTGTGGAGCTTTTTTATCCAATGGTGCTTCGTGTAGGGCGGTTTGTCGGTATCTCTAAAGAGGAAATCGAAGATTCCTACATCAAAATCAATAATCAGATGACTGTGGCGGCGGGAAACAAATTCCGGGCAGAGGACGTGCTGGTGCTGGCACCGCACTGTCTGCAGAATACCGGATGCCCGCATAAAATCACAATCGATGTACATAACTGCCATCGCTGTGGAAAATGCAGCATTGACGGTCTGCTGACCATTGCCGAAGATACGGGTGTTAACTTTGTGGTGGCCAGCGGCGGCACCTTTGCCCGCAAATTTGCAAAGGAGTACAGTCCAAAGGCGATTGTAGCCATTGCCTGTGAACGGGATCTGACCAGCGGCATCAAGGATATGAATATGCAGCATATTCCGGTTGTCGGTGTGCTGAACGAGCGGCCAAACGGGCCGTGTCATAATACCAGTGTGCAGCTGTGCAAGGTACGGCAGGCGATTGCGTATTTTACAGAAACGTGATACTTAGGAGGTTTTGTTATGTTTTTTGGATTTTGGGATTTTTTATTAATCCCGGCAATGCTGGTTTCGCTTTATGCGTCACAGAAAGTCAACAGCACCTATAAACAGTATTCGCAGGTACCATCCAAACGGGGTTTTACCGGTGCGGATGTGGCGCGATTTATTTTAAATCAGAATGGTCTCCATGATGTGCCAATTGAGATAACCGGCGGTCATTTAAGCGACCACTACGATCCTCGCGCCCGTGTGGTGCGTTTGTCGCAGGATGTATATTATGGTTCCTCTCTGGCATCGTTAGGCGTTGCCGCTCATGAAGTGGGCCATGCGGTACAGCACGATACCGGCTATCTGCCGCTTTATGTGCGCAATACCGTAATTCCTGTAACCCAGTTTGGTTCTACTGCAGCTATTCCGCTGATTATTCTGGGGTTCTTTGTGAGCAGTGAAACGCTGATTGGTTTAGGGATTGCACTGTTTAGCGCGATTGTATTCTTCCAGCTGGTGACTCTGCCGGTGGAATTTAATGCAAGCTCCCGTGCGCTGGCAACACTGGGCGGCGAAGGGTTTTTAGATGAAGGGGAACTGAAAGGCACATCCAAAGTGCTGCAGGCAGCGGCACTGACCTATGTGGCAGCGGCTCTGACTTCTGTTATGGAACTGCTGCGTCTGCTGTTAATGTCCGGTATTCTGGGAGGCAACGATGACTAAAAAACAGCCTGGAAGCCGTGAACTGGCTTTGCAAATTTTATATCAGGTGAATGAGGAAGGGGCTTATGCTAATCTGGCTTTAGACAAAGCCCTTTTTCCATGTACCTGGCTGGACCCGCGCGACAGAGGCTTTATTACGGAAATCGTGTACGGGTCGGTAAAAAACAGAGGCAAACTGGATTATGTCTTAAATCAGTTTGCCAGTACAAAAGTGAATAAAATGGATAAATGGACACGCAACCTTTTGCGATTATCTTTGTATCAGATTTTATTTTTAGACAAGGTGCCGGATTCGGCTGCTGTTAATGAAGCCGTCAAACTGGCCAAACATTACGGGCATGTAGACAAGTTTGTAAATGCAGTGCTGCGTAATATTCTGCGCGGCATGGATACCATCCAGTGGCCGGATAAAGAAACAAGTCCGGTGCAGTATCTGATGGTGGAATATTCGTTTCCGCAGTGGATGGTGGAGCGCTTTATCCGGCAGTATGGCCTGGCGGATGCGGAACGATTATGCGCCTGGTATAATCAGCCGGCAGCCATGTGGATTCGCACCAATACCTTAAAAACAACGCGTGCCGAATTAAAACAGATTCTGGAGAACGAAGGCCTTACTGTTACCGAAAGCCGTCATACACCAGAAGGGTTAAAAATCGAGAATGCAGTGAATCTGCATAAATTAAAAGCTTTTCAGCAGGGGCTGTTTACGGTGCAGGATGAAAGCTCTATGCTGGTGGCCTTAGCAGCCGAACCGGCTCCAGGGCAGCGTGTGCTGGATGTGTGCAGTGCGCCGGGCGGCAAAAGTACCCATATGGCGCAGCTGATGAAAAATAAAGGTACCATTTATGCCTGCGATATTCACAAACATCGTCTGGACTTAATTGCGGAAAACTGCAAACGTCTGGGCATTACCAATATAGAGCTGGTGCAGCAGGACGGCACAAAGCTCACAAAACGCTGGCAGGAGCCATTTGATGTGGTGCTGTGCGATGTTCCATGCTCCGGGCTTGGGGTATTAGGCCGCAGAGCGGATGCACGCTGGGCAAAGGAATCGGAAGATATTGAAGGGCTGTGCAGAATTCAGAAAAAAATTCTGGAAGAAGCAGCACAGCTGGTAGTGCCAGGAGGCACTCTGATTTATAGTACCTGTACCATTGCGCCGGAAGAAAATCAGGAGATGGTAGAAGCCTTTATCAAAAATCATCCGGAATTTGAACTGGACGAAACACTCACCGACTGCTGGCTGGATGTCGATAAAGACGAAACTGGATATGTGCAGTTCCTGCCGTTTATGGATGACATGGATGGATTCTTCATCGCGCGGATGATGCGCAAGGAGGATGCCTAATGGAAAAACAGGATTTACGAAATATGAATTTGAACGAAATGACTGTGCTTTTAAAAGAAATGGGGCAGCCGGCATTTCGGGCAAAGCAGCTTTTTGGCTGGATTCATGAAAAACAGGTGCGACAGATCAGTCAGATGCATAATCTGGGTAAAAATCTGCTGGAACAGCTGGAAGAACACTGTACCATTACATCCATGAAGCTGGAACGAAAACAGGTATCCAGTGACGGAACCGAAAAATTTTTATTTCAGCTGGATGATGGCAATTATATAGAGTGTGTGCTGATGCGTTATCGCGGCGATATGAGCAAGCAGCGTAATACGCTCTGCATTTCCAGCCAGGTGGGCTGTGCCATGGGCTGTACATTCTGCGCCACCGGGCAGGGCGGCTTTGTACGCAATCTGACTGCTGGTGAAATATTAAGCCAGGTGTATGAAGTGAACCTTTTGCTTCAGGAGGAGGGCGATACTCTGCCGGTAGGTAATGTGGTGTTTATGGGCATGGGAGAACCTCTGCACAATCTGGACAATGTGCGCAAAACCATCAGCCTGTTAAATGATCCGCAGGGTCAGCAGATCGGGATTCGCCGCATGACGGTATCCACCTGCGGTGTAGTGCCGAAACTATACGAACTGGCTGATGAAAAACTGGATATTGTAATGGCGATATCGCTCCATGCGCCGAACGATGAACAGCGCTCCAGCGTGATGCCGGTAAACAATTCCTGGCCGCTGGCAAAACTGATGGAAGCCTGCCGGTATTATCAGATGCAGACAAAAAACCGCATTACCTTTGAATATGCGCTGATTGCCGGTTTTAACGACCAGCCGGAACATGTCAAACAGCTGAAAAACCTGTTAAAGGGTCTGGACTGCCACTTAAATATTATTCCGGTAAATCCGGTAGCAAACACGGCACAGTTTAGCCGCCCGGATAAAAAACAGGTGGCTGCTTTTGTAAAAGCGCTGCAGAATGCCGGATTAAAAGCCAGCGTGCGTGAAGAAAAAGGCACCGATATCGACGGCGCCTGCGGGCAGTTACGCGGCAAAATGATGAAATAAAATGAAAAGTATTATAAAAAAATCACCTGGTATATTTGCCAATGTTCTGCATTAAAACGGAACAATTCTGCAGAATGTCTGAATGGAGATGGACGCTTGCGTCCAATCGAAACAGACATGCAAGGAATTGTCCGGCTTTAGCCAGGGCGGGCAAATGATACCAGGTGATTTTTTATTGATATTCCATACACAGAGCAGGAATGGCTCCGTCTTATGCCCTCTCCCTCCATATCTGGACACAACATCCAGTCTGTCCCGTGCTTTCGGACAGCACAAGTGCTGCCCGCTGCACTTATGACAGTCTGGACAGTGTCCATCTATAGTCGGAATTCGGTCAACGACTGGAGGCATGTCCTGCTCTGTTTTTTGAATCATTACACGAAGAATTATTGCATAAACAGAATCATAAATATTTTTTTCAAAAAAATCAGGAAAACTATAGATTTCAGGGGGGAATATAGTATAATTATCTTAATTTATCATGGGGGTTTCTGTTCCAGATAACCCGGATAATAATCTGCCAGTAAGGAATGGGGAGGAGACAATGAAGAAACTGATTCAATTTAAAAACATCGTAAAAGAATTCGATGGGAATCTTGTTTTAAAAGGAATTAATTTAGACATTTACGAAAATGAGTTCGTGACACTGCTGGGGCCAAGCGGCTGCGGGAAAACGACTCTGCTGCGTATTCTGGGTGGTTTTCTGACGCCGGATAAGGGTCAGGTTATGTTTGACGGTGTAGATATCTGTGAACTGCCGCCGTATAAACGTGAAATCAATACGGTATTCCAGAAGTACGCCCTGTTCCCGCACATGAACGTTTATGACAATGTAGCTTTTGGTCTGAAAATCAAAAAAGAACCAAAAGATGTAATAGAACAGAAAGTAAA
>DAISWV010000089.1:0-6426 GCA_036826195.1 Peptococcaceae bacterium
CCGGCAGAGGAAGCAATCAGCGCATCCAGCTGATGCACCTTGCTCTCACGCACCATGTTGCGCACCGCACTGTTTAAGTGCATAATCTCAAACACCGGTGCCAGCCCGCCGCCTTCTAACGGCACCAGCTGCTGCGAAATAACCGTCTGCAGCACCATAGCCAGCTGCACACGGATCTGCTGCTGCTGATTGGCCGGAAACACATCGATAATACGGTCAATGGTGTTGGCCGCCCCGATGGTATGCAGTGTTGCAATCACCAGATGGCCGGTTTCGGCTGCGGTCATAGCCGTGCGGATGGTTTCATAGTCACGCATCTCGCCCAGAAGAATTACATCCGGCGCCTGGCGCAGACTGGCTCTAAGCCCGGATAAATAGCTTTCGGTATCAAGGCCGATTTCTCTCTGGCTCACCGCACATTTGGCATTGCGATGGAGATATTCAATCGGCTCTTCCAGCGTAATAATATGGCCTTCTCTCGCGTGGTTAATGCGGTCAATTACACAGGCCAGCGTTGTGGATTTGCCGCCGCCTGCAGGCCCTGTTACCAGCACCAGCCCTTTTGTTTTTTCTGCCACCGCCATAACACTTTCCGGAATCTGCAGCTCTTTGTAATCGGGAATCCCGAATGGAATAATACGAATCACTGCCGCCAGGCTTCCCCGCTGTTTATAAATACTGATACGAAACCTGGAAAGCTCCGGCACCGTAATAGAAAAATCATCATCACCGGTTGCCAGCACCTGAGCCATGTCCCGGCCGCCAAAAGCATAAATTTCGCGCACCAGCGCCTCCGACTGCGGAGGCATGATTTTTTCCTCATTCAGGTGCACCATTCTGCCGTTTGCTTTATACGTTAACGGCATCCCTGCCATGATAAAAATATCGGAGGCATGGGCATCCACCGCCTGTTTTAATAGTGTTTTCAGTTCTGCCATACGCTCACCTTCCTATTCGCCGTCCCAGACGGCAATCTCATCGCTGTATGCATGCGGCGCTTTGGCCGCCACCGCCCACATTTCGGTGCGCAGCGCGCCTTCTTCTGCAGCCAGCCGCACCTGCAGCTGCTGCCGTTCATCAATATCCACTGCATAATCAATAAACGCAGCAGTTCCTGTTTCGGTAACTTCCACATCCAGATACTGCGGCAGATCCTTTGCCGCAATGCCGGCCTTCAGCAGGTCATAAATCTGTTCATAATATACCTCACACTGCCAGTCAGCGGCGTAGTACTGCTCCATTGCCAGAGCAGACTTCTGCGCCAGCCTGTACTCCTGATTTGCTGTCACATAAGACAGTGTGGAAAACACCGTTAAACACAGCACTGCAAATATCATAATAATAGAAGCACTGCCCACATGGATTCCGGCGGAGCGTTTATCGTTTGGTTTCATCTACGCCGCCTCCTTATGGGTTTTTACCGGTATGGAAAACAGAATGTTATCCGAAGCCGTATCCAGCTGCAGGATATATACATCGGCTTCCCCCGATTGTATCCGCTGCTTCAGCTGCACCGCATACCATGCGGTTTCGGCATCAGCGGTTCTGTTCCAGTTTTTATCAAAATAAACCAGCACCGAATCATCGGTCTCTACACCGTTCAGCAGAAGCGCTGTCTGCTCCAGATCACCTTCTGCCGCTTTAAAGCAGCTGGCTGCACTGCGGGCCTCCACCGCTGCGCGGCTTACATTTTCACTGTTATCCGCCATGGTCTGTGCCGAGCCGAAAATGCTTACACAGATGGCCGCACAGATGGAAAAAAAGAAAATCACAAGTACCAGTTCCATCAGAAACAAGGTTGCTTTGGGCGCATGCTGTTTACGCATAAACATCAGCTCCTTTCCCGCTTCGCAGATAGATCATCAGCGTCTCCCGGTTTCCTTCACTGCCGCACTCCAGCTGTATCAGATTTTCTGCCACTGCCGTAACCGTTAAAAATTCTGCCGGAACAATATTCTGTCCATCCGCAGGCTGAAACGAAAGCCCCTCTTCAAAAAAAAGCTCTTTTACATAGCCGTCATAACAGTAAATCAGTGTCTTATAGCGCACACCGTCTGCATCCTCATACAGCGCCAGCGCATCACAGCCGTCAAACTGTTCTGCCGCTGCCATCCCGGCTTTGTCGTAATGGCGCACCTTGGCATCCAGATAAGAAAGGCAGGTTCGCTCGTTATACTGTGTTTCCATTTTGGCAGCGACATCCTGATAAGCACCGGTTCCAGCCAGCAGCACCAGCAGCACAGACACTGCAAATACGCACAAAAGCACCAGCACAAACACCGTATCGATTGTATAACCTGCAGAATTTGCAGATAACCTCTTACGCATAAGCCTTTACCTCTCCAGCACAGTAATATCCGGCATAATATTTTCAGCAAAAATCTCATAATGAACCCGGTAGCGGTCCATATCAATCTGCAGTCCGTAATGCTCCTGCAGATAAGCAATATCCGGCGGATACTGCCCCTCAAGGGCATAGCAGCTCACCACGGCCCGTCTGAGAGAATCCTCCGTCATACGCAGATTTTCCGCCGCACTGGTTTCGGCCGCATTCTGAAAGCCATACAGCATGATCAGCACAACCGCACAAAACAGCAGCAGCGAATACCCGTGTCGTTTTATCCATTCCATAGCCGACGCTCCTTATCCGATTGCTGTCATAATACTCATTAACGGCAGCATGACCGATAACAGAATAAGCCCTACCAGAAGCGACATGATAATCACCATCGTCGGCTCAATGCGATTCAGCATAGACTCCAGTTTGTCATCTACCTCTTCGGCACAGCGGCGCGCCACTTCCTCCATCACCGAATCAATGCTGCCTGCACGGAACCCCACTGCCATCATCCGGCAGTACAGCGGAGCAAATAATCCGCTGGCCAGGCTTGCCTCTGCAAAGGATTTATTTTCTAACAGCATCTCCCGTTTGCATTGTGTGATTTTTTCCTGCACAGATGCATTCGGCACCAGATGCATCGCCATATCCAGCGAATCATCAATGTCCATCCCGCTGGATAACGTCAGCACCAGCGCATCGGCAAGCCGGGACGATGCAATCAGTCGGCTGATTTCCCATTTTTCACTTTTTATGCGAAGCCATGTGGCAAAGGCTTCGTTTCGTGCTTCATTGCGAAGCAGAATCACACCGGCTGCCAGCCCTATTAACAGCACTGCCAGAAATACCAGCCCGTAGCGGCCCAGAAACTGCCCCACGGCCATTAAAACCTTCGCCGCCGGAGAAAGCTCCGCCCCTAACTGATGAAAGACTTCCTGAAAAATCGGAAGCACCTTCACCAGAAGCACCAGAACCACAACCAGCATCATACTCATCAGCACTGCCGGATAGGTCAGAGCGTTGCGAAGGCCTTTCTGCAATGTTTCCATACGCTCATAGTAACCGGCCAGCGCATGAAACACCCGCTCTAAATGCCCGGTCCGCTGCCCGATTTCCACCATCTCCACAACGTAAACAGGGAAACCCCCTGCAGCGCGCATAGACGCTGCAACTGGTTCCCCTAATTCTAATCGCTGATGCAGTTGATCCAGAATGGTTCGACGCTTGCTGTCCGGTTCATCATCACGCAAAAGACCAACCCCTTCTGAAAAAGGGATACCGGCGCGAATAATCAGATACATTTCCATACAGAAAGCGGAAATATAAGATGCATCGAACACTTTCTCTCTCATAATACTCTCCTCAGTTTCTATCCTGTTAGTAAATATATTTACTGCTGTAGTTGCTGGCGTTGCCGATAAACTCCATAATCTGCTTGCTCTGTTTGGAGCTTGACGCATAGGTTGGATCCATCAGCTTCCAGGTGGTGCCGTCGAAGAAGATAACTCCTTCAATCCATCCCTTTTCCGGAATGTAGGTATGAATCCACGCATGATACGCATCCCCGGCATAGCCGATTACCAGCTTGGTTGGAATACCCTGGCTGCGCAGCATAGCCGCCATCAGAGAAGCATAGTCAAAGCAGATACCTTTTTTCTCTGCCAGCACTTTATCCACATTCGGGATATAGCCGCTACGTACAGTCTGTGCTTTCTGTTTATCGTAGGTCAGTTCTTTTACTACATAATTGTATACCGCTGTGATTTTATCCAGGTCGGTTTTTTTATCTTTGGTCAGAAGATTGGCCTGTTTTACTACTGCGCTGTTTTCGGTAAAGTTTACATACTGATTCGGACGCAGAAACGGTGCAAAATCATCGGTCAGCATAACGGTGATATCCTGACTGTAGGCAAGGGCATATTTATTGCCGCTGGTGTTTTCATACACACCGATTTTATATTTGCCTTCCCCTGCCGATAACGGGAATACTTCGTATTTCCCTGTATTGTTTAAGTCGTAGGTGTACACGCTTTTATCCGGCCCGGTTACACGCACTTTTACGCGCTTCTGTGTCTTTGCGGTGTACGCCGCCATAATGTAGCCATCTTTTACATTGGATGCATCGATTTTGGCCTTTGCATTGGAATGCACCACCGTGCCCGATGCCACAGCCGGCAGCATAGCTGCCATTGCCGGTGAAGCCGCCTGAAACAGCAGTGCCAGACACAGCACCACACTAATCAGTTTTTTATTGATTCTCATCATAATGAGCCCTCCATACAAAACAAAAGTTACAAATGATAGTTTTAATTTAATTAAAGTTTATCATTTGTAACCTTTTTTGTAAAGAAAAAGTTTCATATTTTATGCTCAATTGACTGCATTTTATAGGTTAATGTAACTTTTGAGTGCGGATTATCGGCTTTGTAATTGCGAATAATTCGTTTCAGAACCATTTCACAGTTTTCGTAGCTGATGGTTGGCAGCAGAATCAGATACTGAGTTACACTGTAACGGGTGAACACATCACCCCGGCGCAGCGAGAATTGAATCGCCTTGCGCAGCTGACCCATCGCTGCATTCTGATGTTTTTTGTTATCCACCTTGTGATTATTCCCATCGGTTACCGACAGCAGGCACAGATATACCGACTGCCCGTTTCGGCTGGCCGAACGGCTTTCCAGCTGATAAATCTCTTTAAAGAGCGAATATTCACAATAAAATGCACCCGGGCGGCCATCTTCCTCCTGCAGCTTTTCACTGATAACTTTTAAGTCTACTTCGATACCGTTGCTGACCTTAATCAGCTCCTTGTAGAGGTCTGTCATCGCTTCCGACAGATTAATGCCAAACTCGCTGTAGAACAGATCCACCACATATTCATAATGGTTCAGCGCTGTCTGCTGCGCGCCAGTTTCCAGCATGGCCTTCATCAGTTCATAGTGCAGTGTCTCCTCGTAAGGGTCTACCACAACCGCATGCTGACATACGGTAACAATCTCATGAAAACGCTTCTGTTCTTTTAAAAGTTCCACACAGGCATGCACAATGCGGAGATATTCCGCATGATAGTAGGTGTTTACCGGAACCACCCATGGTTCCAGCGCCGATTTCGGCAGAAAATCCCCTTTATAATAATCCAGAGCACTCAGATAATACGTAATCTTCTGTTCCGCATCCTCCGCCTCATCACCCAGAGCGCATAAAGAAAGGAACTGATCCGTATCCACCACATAATTCAGCTTTGGATTCCAGGCATAAATCCCGCGATTATAGATAATCATCTCTTTGCCCGGAACAAACTCCAGCTCATCCAGCATAGTACGCAGACGATGCAGCAGTGTTTTCAGCGTATTTGCCGGATTTTCTGTGAACTCATCCCCCCAGAGCAGTTCAATCAGCTCATTCTGTGTGATTTCTTTATCGCGAAAGGTAATCAGATATTCTAAAATCAGCCATAACTTGTGGGAGCGACTGCTTTGATAATCAATCACTTTTCCGTTGTACTGCAGAGAAAATCCGCCCAGCATGTTAATCTGCAATTGATTTTCCATTTCAATCATCATCCCCTTCCCCTGTCATACATTCATACCAGATTCTTCTTTATAATATGATATCAAATTTTCGGCAAATGTACAGTTGTTTTCGCAAAAAAGTCAGCACAAATCTCTTTATCATTACCTTTCGCAGCCCATTGCATACGGGGTAATTGTAAGTGCGCATCTACACATTATCAAGGGGCGCCGCAATATCACGGGCGGCCGTGGTTCGGTGCAGAAAAACGCGCTAGACCCGTCCTCTACAGATTATACCGTAGGGGCGGGGTTGCCCCGCCCGTGTTATCTTCGCTGCAATCTCACGGGTCGATGTGGTCATCGACCCCTACAAATACGCTTAAATCGCCCGTTGCCCGCAGGGCAATATAAACGTGCATATATGTAAAAACGGAGACCCCCGAAGGAGTCTCCGTAAAATCATCGTTTATTCAATTCAGAATAAGCAAGTGCTTATTACAGGTTGAACAGGATGTCAGCAGTAGCGCCGTTTTCATCGTAAGTTGGGATAACTTTGATACCGAAAGCTTCAGC
>DAISWV010000090.1:0-6386 GCA_036826195.1 Peptococcaceae bacterium
TCCGTATCGGTCAGGGTGTAGAGTTTGACTACTCCACTGTTCATGCGGTTATGACAATCAAAAATGCCGGTTATGAAGCGATTATCATCAACAACAACCCGGAAACAGTTTCTACCGACTACACAACTGCGGACAAACTGTATTTTGAACCATTAACTCCGGAAGATGTTATGAACATTGTGGAATTTGAAAAACCGGAAGGCGTTATCGCATCCTTAGGCGGTCAGACTGCAATCAACCTGGCGCAGCCTCTGCATGACCGCGGCGTAAAAATTATCGGTACTGATTGCGCTGCTATTGACCGTGCAGAAGACCGTAACGCATTTGAAAATCTGCTAAATGAATTAAATATCCCTCGTGCAAAAGGGAAAGCGGTTACCAACATGGAAGATGGCGTTGCAGCTGCTGCTGAAATCGGTTATCCGGTTCTGGTTCGCCCATCCTTCGTACTGGGCGGTCGTGCAATGCAGATCGTTGCAAACGAAGAACAGTTACGTCATTACTTAAGAACCGCAGTAGAAATCGACGAAGACAAACCGGTTCTGGTTGACAAATATATTCAGGGGCGTGAAGTGGAAATCGACGCTATCTGCGACGGCCGCGATGTATTCGTTCCTGGTATCATGGAACTGATTGAACGTACCGGTGTACACTCTGGTGACTCCATTTCCGTTTATCCGCCATTCTCCATTTCTAACAAAGTAAAAGGTATCATCCTGCAGTATGCTAAGAAGTTAGGTCTGGGTATCGGTATCGTAGGTCTGTTTAACATCCAGTTTATCGTTGACGAAGAAGACAACGTATTTATCATTGAAGTAAATCCACGTTCTTCCCGCACCGTACCGTTCCTGTCCAAAGCGACCGGCTATTCTTTAGCGGATATCGCAACAGAAGTAATTTTAGGGAAATCTCTGAAAGAACAGGGTTTCTTCGACATCTATCCAGACGAAAAAGACCGCTGGTATGTAAAAGCTCCAGTATTCTCTTTCAATAAAATTCGCGGTTTAGATGCTTATCTGTCTCCAGAAATGAAATCTACCGGTGAAGCAATCGGTTATGACCGTACCATGACCCGTGCCGTTTATAAAGCACTGCAGGCTTCCGGCATGAATCTGCAGAACTACGGCACTGTATTCTGCACCATCGCAGATAACGACAAAGAAGAGGCACTGCCTCTGATTCGCCGCTTCTATCAGCTGGGCTTCAACATTGAAGCAACTGTTGGTACTGCGAAATTCCTGAAAGAACATGGTATTCGCACACAGGCATTTGCGAAAATCAGTGATGGTAGCGATGATATCCCGAATGCATTACGTCAGGGTCATATTGCTTACTTCATCAATACAAAAGCTCCAGATGCAAGTGCAGAAGGCGACGGCGCTCAGCTGCGTCAGATTGCAACCGAGTACAATGTAACCATGTTTACATCTCTGGATACCGTTGCAGCTCTGTTAGATGTATTAGAAGAAACCACTCTGACAATCTCCACTATTGATGCGTAAATAGTCGTATAAAAACAATTGAATCTGAATGTAAATGCAAAAAGCTCAAATCCGTAACAGGATTTGAGCTTTTTCTTTTTTTATAAGATATGCTGAATATACGAAACGTCGCTCTGGATTTTCCGGGCGGCGTTTTGTGTATTGCAAAGCAATAATGTATTTATGTTTTATTTTACTGCCTCTGGTTTAATAATACCAACGTAAGGGAGCTGACGGTAGCGTTCTGCATAATCCAGACCATAGCCGATTACAAAAGCGTCTGGAATATCGTAGCCGATATAGTCTGGGTTATAGCTCACCTTGCGACGTGCCGGTTTGTTCAGAAATACGCAGCTTTTTACCGATTTTGCATTGCGTTCTTCCATCAGTTTTACCAGCAGACTCATGGTTAAACCACTGTCAAATACGTCATCTACCAGCAGAACATTGCGGCCTGCAACGTCCTGTTTCATGTCTTTTTTGATTTTTACTTCGCCGCTGCTTACAGTGCTGTTGCCATAACTGGAAGCAACCAGAGAATCCAGAATAATATCGCCATCTAGTTTCCGCATTAAATCACAGGTGAAAGGCATAGCACCATTTAATACACAAACTACAATGACTTCTTCACCGGCGTAGTCCTGGCTGATTTGCGCTGCCATTTCTGTCACGCGTGTGGCAATCTGTTCTTCGTTTAATAAAATTTCCTGTACATCTGGATGCATCGGAGTTCCTCCTTAAAAGTGCATAATCTTGTTATGTGAAATTCAATATAGCTGCATTCTGTGCCAGTAGAAACAGCTGTTGAATAAATAACATTATAATTATAGCACAGTTCCAAATAAATGAACAGCAGAAACAAAGACTTGTGTTACAGCCAGTAAAGGCCTTTACAAAAGGAGGTTGCGGATATGGTGAACATACGGTCTTTTCTGATATCTTTAGATGACATGTATTATATATTGCTATGAAAATAAAGCGGAACAAATGAATTGTTTGCATTGACAATATTTGAAATAGATATTATCATATTGTATGCTGTAGCAAACTTTATTTGTGATATGCATTATAAAATAACTATACACTGATTTGAAAGGAGAATGCATGTATGAATTGTTGGGAATGTTTAAAAGAAAACTCAAAACTAGCTTGTTATGTAGGCGGTGCGGTTACAGCCTTTGTTGTTGAAAAAGTTGTAAAAAGCCCGAAATTCCGTGAAACTTGTGTATCTGCTTTAGCAAAAGGCATGATGCTGCAGAAAGATGCGGAAAACTATGTACAGAACATCAAGGATGAAGCGCAGGATTTATGCTACGATGCTGCCGTAGCTGCTAATGTTCCAGAGGAAGCTTAAACACGAATGAAGTATCAGATTATTTATGACCAGCCGGGCCGTCTGCGACTGCGCAGCGGAATGTACGCGTTTACAGAGCAGCAAGGGTACAGTCTTGCCGCGCTATTGCGACAGAACCCGGCGGTTTTATCGGTGGAAGTAACGTATCGGAATGGCGGGATTCTAATTTATTATAAAGATGGACACCGCGACACCATTCTGCAGTTTGTTTCTTCCATCAAAAAAGATACTCTGACAGAAATAGAGCCTCAGGAGGAGGATCAATCCTCAAAACTGGATACGGAGTTCCAGATGAATCTGGTAAAAACAACCGGGTTTCATTTTGTTCGCAAACTGTTTCTGCCGACATTTTTAAACAACGGATGGATTCTGTATCGGTCTGCTCAATATATTGCCAGAGGTCTGAAAGAACTGTGGAATCGCCGTCTGAATGTGGAAGTGCTGGATGCTGCATCTATTTTAGCGTCTCTGGTACAGCGGGATTGCAAAACTGCAGGTTCTGTCATGTTTCTTCTGAATATTTCTTCTCTGCTGGAGGAATATACGCATAAAAGAACACACAATGCGTTAGCACGCAGTCTGTCTATCAATGTAGATCAGGTATGGCGTGTAGATGACGATATGGATACGCTGGTACCAATGGCGGATATTCGTGTAAATGATCTGATTCGGGTGCGTTCCGGAAATCTGATTCCGGTAGATGGCCAGGTAGTGGATGGCGAAGCAATGATTAATGAGGCATCCATGACAGGTGAATCTCTGGCTGTTGCAAAACGGGTGGATTCCAGTGTGTATGCGGGAACTGTGGTGGAAGAAGGTACTCTGGTGATTCGGGTGGCAGCGCTGGCCGGTGAAAGCAGAATTGCACAGATTATGGACATGATTGACCATTCGGAATCTTTAAAAGCTGGTGTACAGAGTAAGGCAGAGCATCTGGCAGATGCGATTGTGCCATACAGTTTCCTTGGGGCAATCGGCGTGTTTGCGGTTACACGCAATTTAACCAAAGCGTTATCGGTGCTGATGGTGGATTATTCCTGTGCGATAAAATTATCCACTCCGATTGCAGTTATATCCGCTATGAAAGAGGCATCCGATCATGGGATTCTGATAAAAGGCGGCAAATATTTTGAAATATTCGCAGAAGCGGACACCATTGTGTTTGATAAAACCGGTACAATTACCGAGTCCTGCCCGAAACTGGATAAGGTCATTCCGTTCGGGAAGTACACGCGCGATGAAGTTCTGCGAATCTCTGCATGCCTGGAAGAACATTTTCCACATAGCGTAGCAAGGGCGATTGTAAAACAGGCCGAAATAGAAGGTCTTGTGCATGAAGAACTGCACGCAGAGGTGGAATACGTGGTTGCTCACGGTATTTCATCTAAAATTGGCGATAAAAAATGTCTAATTGGCAGTTATCATTTTATTGCTGAAGATGAACATATCCGTGTTACACAGAAACAGCGGGCAGAAATCGAAAATGCGGCACAGGGCCGCTCGGTAATTTATCTTACCATAGGGAAATCTCTGGCCGGTGTACTGCTGATTTATGATCCTCCTAGACCGGAAGCAAAAGCTGTGATTCAGAATTTGTAAAAAGAGGGTATCAAACGAATTTATATGCTGACGGGTGACAGCGAAAATGCTGCCCGGGCAGTCGCGGAAGAAACCGGCGTGACGGATTATCAGGCTCAGGTATTGCCGGAGGATAAAGCGAATATTATCAGTTCGCTTCGCTCGGATGAGCACAAACTGATTATGGTTGGCGACGGCATTAATGATTCGCCTGCACTGGCAGCTGCTGATGTATCGGTTGCTATGCAGGATGCATCCGATCTGGCCAGAGAAGTGGCTGATATTACGCTGCTGCACAACAATCTGGAGGACATTGTATTTCTGCGCCGACTGAGCAATGCAATGCTGCAGCGTATCAAATCCAATTATCGTTTTATTATCACGTTCAACACCGGGTTGCTGATTAGCGGTCTGGCAGGGTTCATTACACCGGCTGTTTCGGCATATCTGCATAATCTGTCCACGATGGTGATTAGTGCATCAAGTATGCGGCTGTGTCTGCCGGGTGAACCAGATCCGCATGTGAACAGTGACGGAAGAGGTGTCAAATATGAAAAAACATAAATTCTGGGCTTATGCCGCAGCTTTCTGCATGCTGATGTGCATCTGGACAGGTAAAAAGCATAAGTAATGACGTGTCATTTAAAGGCTGGTCTTCTATTCTGGGAGGCCGGTCTTTTTATATATGATGTATGTAAAAGTTTTTTGGCGAACGGCTGAAAAATGAACAGAAGTGCTTGTCAAATGACTGGATTTTATATAAAATAAAATGGTTGTGTAAAATTTTTGTTAATACATGGAGGTTTTTATGAAGAAGAAACTGAGTCTTCCACAGCAGATTCTGATTGCATTGCTGCTGGGGGTCGTTGTCGGTTTAGTTTGTTATTTTACCGAGAACGCTGCATTTACTGAACAATTTTTAAAACCGTTCGGTGATATTTTTGTCAATCTGCTGAAATTTATCGTAGTACCAGTTGTACTGTTATCCATGATTCAGGGGATTATCTCCATGGGTGATATGAAAAAAGTAGGTTCCGTTGGCGGTAAAACCGTTGCATTCTTTATGGCAACTACTGCTGTAGCCTGTGCAGTTGGTCTGTTAATGGCAAACCTGTTTGATGGTGCAGGACTGTTCCCGACTCTGGCGTTGGGTGATACTACTTATGAAGCGAAACAGTTCGATGGTTTTATGAGTGTTCTGGTAGGTATTTTCCCTTCTAATATGTGGAAAGCCTTCGGGGATGCTAATATGCTGCAGGTTATCGTGATTGCATTATTCTTCGGCGGTTCCATTCTGGCAGCCGGGGAAGAGAGTGAACCAGTAAAAAAACTGGTAGACTCTATGTATGCGGTTATCGAAAAGCTGATGACCTTTATTATCAGTCTATCTCCAATCGGTGTATTTACTTATATGGCGTGGGTAGTAGCAACACAGGGTGCGGCAATCCTGGGCTCTCTGGCACTGGTTCTGCTGTGTGCATATCTGGGTTACTTTATTCATGCGGTTATTGTGTATTCGATTTCTGCAAAATTCGGTGCAGGGCTGAATCCGCTGAAATTCTTTAAAGAAGCTGTTCCTGCGATGATTTTTGCATTCACTTCTGCTTCTTCTGCAGCAACTCTTCCTGTATCCAAAGAATGTGCAGAAAAAATGGGTGCTGATAAAAATATTGCTGCTTTCGTACTGCCATTAGGCGCTACCATTCATATGGATGGTACTGCGATTTATCAGTGCGTAGCGACTGTATTCCTGGCTACCTGCGCCGGTGTGGATTTAACACTGACACAGATGATTATGGTTGTAGCCATTGCAACACTGTCCGCTATTGGTACAGCGGGGACTCCGGGCGCAGGTGTTATCATGCTGACAATGGTGTTAACTACACTGGGCATTCCGGTCGACTATATCGGTTTAATTATTGCAGTAGACCGTCTGTTTGATATGGGTCGTACTACAATGAACATTACCGGTG
>DAISWV010000091.1:0-2519 GCA_036826195.1 Peptococcaceae bacterium
AACTCTCTGGAAGTACGATGCAAAGGCGCAGACATTGTTATCATCAATGTGAGCCACGCCCAGGTAATTGATATTACCGGGATTGTAACACTGGGTAAAATCAAAGATACTCTGGCACAGCAGGGTGTACGCACCATCTTTACCGGTTTAGGGGAACCTGGCTATCGTAAAATGCTGTCGCTGGGTATTATCGACGGCAGCGAACGTGCCATCAACCGCGGGAACAAATCCGAGGCGCTGTTATATGCACAGGCTCTGGCTCACGATGACGAAGCCACTGCAAAACTGGTTATGTATGAACACGATGTTCGCGAAGATGAACATCTGATTGCTGAAATTACAGAAGAGGGGTTCTTACTGGATGAAGATTCTAGTCGTAAATGGTAGTCCTCATGCAAACGGCTGCACCTATACCGCACTGTGCGAAGTGGCAGCTGCATTAGAAGCTGAGGGTATGGAAACAGAAATGATTCAGGTTGGCACAAAACCGGTATCCGGCTGTTTAGGCTGCGGTGCATGCATCAAAACCGGTAAATGTGTTATCGATGATGTTGTAAACGAATTTATTGAAAAAGCAAAAGAAGCCGACGGCTTTGTATTCGGCTCTCCGGTTCACTATGCAGGGGCTTCCGGCGCTATTACCTCTTTTATGGATCGCGCCTTTTACGGTAAATCCGCAATTTATGAAAACAAACCGGCTGCTGCCATTGTAAGCTGCCGCCGCGGCGGTGCAACCGCTGCCTTTGAACAGCTGAACAAATACTTTACAATCAGCAATATGCCGATTGTAAGCTCCCAGTACTGGAACATGGTGCACGGCAATACACCGGAACAGGTTCGTCAGGATTTAGAAGGTATGCAGACCATGCGTACACTGGGTAAAAACATGGCATGGCTGTTAAAATGCATCGAGGCCGGCAAAGCAGCAGGCATTGCAAAACCGGAACGCGAAGCCAAAGTGGCAACCAATTTTATTCGTTAAACCATATGTGCATCTGCAAAAGCAGGTGCACATTTTTTGTATTCGTGTTATGATGATTACGCGATGATTAGAAAAACAACGAAACGAGGTGGCAGTATGGGATTTTTCCGCAAAAAAGAAACACCGGAGCAATTGCTGGAACGGCTGCGCAAACGGGCTGCCGCCTGTGAAGCGGACTATAATCGTGAACCAAACTGCCGCAATCTGCGCAACTACACCCATGCAAAAGTTGAACTGGAACAACTGGAAGAAGAATTAGGCCTGCGGGAACATACAAAACAGGAACGATAAATAAACAGGAGGACTCTCGAAAAACCGGGAGTCCTCTGTTTGCGTCTAGCAGAAATATTTCTTCTGCCCGTAATATTCTTTCAGGCTTTCTAAGGCTTCGCCGAAACGCTGGTAGTGCACCACCTCGCGTTCACGCAGAAAACGCAGCGGAGCAAGCAGGCTTTCATCGCCGCAGGCTAAGTCCATAAGATATTCATAGGTCTGTTTGGCTTTCTGCTCGGCAGAGATATTGGCCGTTAAATCGGTAATCGGGTCGTTTAAACCATCTACATAGTCGGCTGTCCAGTTGTAGCCGTTAGGGTCCGTGTAAAACAGGCCATGATCGTGCAGAGAATAATAGCCGTCCAGATTTGCTTCTTTCAGCTCGCACATAGAGGCATTCTGCATAATCTGTGAAACCATAGTACCGATAATTTCAAGGTGCGCAATTTCCTCCGTGCCGATATCCGTCATCAGTGCTTTTGTCATACCGGTCGGCATAGTGAAGCGCTGGTTCAGATACTGCAGGCAGGCGGTTAATTCCCCGGCAGGGCCGCCGTACTGGGTAATCAGGGTTTTGGCAAATTTCAGATCGCTGCACTTTACATCAACGGGAAACTGCAGCTTTTTTTCATAAATCCACATTAAACAGCGCCTCCTCTTTCCCATGGCCATGGGTCGTTAATCCAGCTCCACGGATAGGATGCCGGGCAGTGGCCGAAATTGTTCAGCGGGCCGTAGAGCATTTCAAAGCTGGCCTTGGCTTCCCAGTACTGTTCAAACAGCCGGTTGTAATCGCTGATTCCCTGCTGGCAGTCTGGATGGGTATCCAGATACAGGTTTAAATCAACCAGCGAAAAGCTGAGCTGCTGCAGTTCCAGCAGTGCGGCCTCCCGGCTTCGCGCGGCCGGGCTGGCGGTATACTTTTTCATTGCGGACACTCCTTTTTGTAATCAATTCGGCTGACAAAACATACTGTCAGCGTTTTTTAGGCATTCCCAGCATAGCGGCCATATTCTGCATCGGCTGCATTGCAGGCTGGCTGCAGCTGATTGGGGTGTAAGGCTGAATCAGTTCACGGAATACGGTGCCTGCACGCAGCGCTTCTGCCGGTGCAAGCGGTGTGCTGTACTGCTGCCAGGGAACCGAAATCATCCCCAGACGTTCTGGTTTCTGCATCATAAAACCCTCCTTTCTGATGGTCTTGTATATCCTATGAAGCAGAGGTACAGAAGGTTCGATGGATACAGAATAATTCTTTTTTCCG
>DAISWV010000091.1:2619-6315 GCA_036826195.1 Peptococcaceae bacterium
ATGATATTGCAGAAAACAGATACCCTTGCCAGACTGGCGCTGCTTCTGGCAACGATTATATGGGGCAGTTCTTTTATTATCATGAAAGATGCGCTGGATAACATCGGCACATTTTTTCTGCTGGCGGTACGCTTTACAGGCGCATGCATTCTGCTGGCCATTGTGTTTTTCCGGAAACTGAAAAAAATCAGAAAAGATGTGGTAATCGCCGGGTTCTGGATGGGTACGGCACTGATTGCCGCCTATATTCTGCAGACGTTCGGGCTGGCGGAAACAACCCCTGGTAAAAACGCATTTTTAACAGCCGGGTATTGTATTCTGGTGCCGTTTTTGTTCTGGGCGGCAGCTGGCACGCGGCCTGACCGCTACAATATTGCTGCGGCGGTTCTGTGTATTGCAGGGATTGGGCTTGTGGCTCTGGATGCAAATCTTACCATGGGCCGAGGAGATATCCTGACACTCATGTGCTGTGTCTTTTATGCGCTGCATATTGTCATTTCCGCCCGGTATACACAGGTTTACGATGTTATGCTCTTAACACTTTTACAGTTCTTTTTTGCGGCAATGTGGAGCTCTCTGTTATGTTTCTTCTTTGAGCCGGTTCCGCCGCTTGCATCCATTCCTCCATACACCTGGTTCAGTCTGGCTTATCTGTGCGTATTTGCAACAGCCGGAGCGCTGGGGCTGCAGACCTTCGGGCTGAAATACACATCCCCATCAGCCGGAGCGCTGATTTTAAGTCTGGAATCGGTATTCGGGGTTATCTTCTCCATTATGGTCGGGGCCGAGTCCGTAACGTTACGCCTGCTTACAGGGTTTGTGGTGATTTTTGTGGCGATTGTCGTATCGGAAACCAAACTGGAGTTTCTGTTTAAAAAGAAACATGCACCTAAATATACAGCAAGAATGAATGATGATCGATAACACGCGCTAACCGGTAACTATGATATATGAATAATGAATAGATGCTGCGCGGATTATGCGCGAGCACAAAAAATAAGCCGTTGCACAAGGAAAATTGTGCAACGGCTTATTGCTTTTTTACAGGGAAAAATATAACCTATAATCAGGATTTATCATTTATTTTGAATGGCTGAATCTGCTTCCGCCTCCGGATTTATTTCAGTTTATCTTTGATAAACCGGGTAAATGTGGAAGCATAATAGTCTGCCAGTGTGCTGCCGCTTTTTACATCGTAATAAGGGATTGTGTTCCCTAATTCCTGTTCAAAGTTTAAAAACTCCTGGTCGATATCCAGTCGTTCAATGCCGTTCAGTTTTTCCACCATGTTTTTCAGGCGATGTTCGAAGATTTCTAAATGGCCTTTCATAATGATTCTCCTTTCCGTTTGTTACGCTGTTATCTATTCTAGCGCAAACGGAAAAATAAATAAAGAGTTTTTGAAAAAATGGTTGTCTTTTGTATACAATCCGATATATAATTATAAGGTAGGATACAAGATACAACAGGCAGGATGCCGATTCGGGCAGATTCGCTTGCGCGGGTTTATCCTGTTGTTTTCAGGACAGGAGAGAATCATGGCACGAGTTAGAAAACAGCCGGGCACAAGAGAGGCGCTGCTGCAGTACGCACCTGTTGTTGTGCTGGAACCGCAGCTTTACAAAGGAACATGGCAGGAGCATTTCGGAAACAGCAACCCGATCCGCATGGAAGTCGGCATGGGGAAAGGACGTTTCATCAGCACGATGGCGCGTCAGAACCCGGATGTAAACTTTATCGGTGTCGAAGTCATCGAAGAGGTTCTGCTGGATGCCGTAAAACGGATGAACCGCACAGGCGGTATTCCGGAAAATCTGCGTCTGGTATGGATTAACGCTTCGCTGCTAGACGAGTTGTTCGCACCGGGCGAAATTGACCGGGTGTATCTGAATTTTTCCGACCCGTGGCCAAAAACACGGCATGCCAAACGGCGCCTGACACACGCATCGTTTTTAGAACAGTATGCGGCCCTGTTAAAGCCGGATGGACAGGTTCATTTTAAGACCGACAATCAGGGACTGTTTGAATTTTCCCTGAACGAATTCAGCGGATGCGGCTGGAAACTGCAGAACATTCAGCTGGATATGTACAAAAAACTGCCGGAAGGCAATGTGGCAACCGAGTACGAAACCAAGTTTCATGAGGCCGGTATGCCAATCTACCGCTTAGAAGCGGTGAAACCTTTAGCCGATTAAATCGGGGCTGAATATCAGCCAAAGATTTTAAATACTTTTTATATTTTTAAGGAGGCTTAGTCCAATGAGCAGTGCTTATATTGAACAGGTCATTGAAGACGTTAAAAAAAGAAATCCAGGTGAACCAGAATTCATCCAGACAGTAGAAGAAGTTCTGCGTTCTCTGGAACCAGCTATGGCGCAGCATCCAGAATACGAAGCTGCAAACATCCTGGGCCGTCTGGTAGAACCAGAAAGACAGATCATCTTCCGTGTAGCATGGGTTGACGACGCTGGTAAAGTACAGGTTAACCGTGGTTTCCGCGTACAGTTCAACAGTGCAATCGGGCCTTACAAAGGCGGTCTGCGCTTCCAGCCAAACGTATACAGCGGTATCATCAAATTCTTAGGCTTCGAACAGATCTTCAAAAACTCCCTGACCGCTCTGCCAATCGGCGGTGGTAAAGGTGGTTCCGACTTCGACCCAACAGGTAAATCCGATGGCGAAGTTATGCGTTTCTGCCAGGCTTTCATGACCGAACTGTATCGTCACATCGGTCCAGACGTTGACGTTCCAGCTGGTGACATGGGCGTTGGCGGCCGTGAAATCGGTTACATGTACGGTCAGTACAAACGTATCCGCGGCGCATTCGAAAACGGCGTATTAACAGGTAAAGACCTGAGCTACGGTGGTTCCCTGATTCGTCCAGAAGCTACCGGTTTCGGTGCAGCTTACTTTGCACAGCACATGCTGAACCACGAAGGTACTTCCTTCGAAGGTAAAAAAGTTGCTATTACAGGCTTCGGTAACGTTGCTTGGGGCGTAGCTACAAAAGTAACTGAAATGGGTGGTACTGTAGTAACAGTTTCCGGTCCAGACGGTTATGTATACGATCCAGAAGGCGTTAAAGGCGAAAAAATCGACTACTTACTGGAAATGCGTGCTTCCGGTCAGAACAAAGTATCCGTATACGCTGACAAATTCCCATCCGCAACATTCTACCCAGGTGAAAAACCATGGGGTAAAGTTCCAGATGTAGACGTTTACATGCCATGCGCTACACAGAACGAAATCAAAATCGAAGACGCTGAAGCAATCGTTAAACAGGGCGTTAAATATGTTGTTGAAGTATCCAACATGCCTTGCACAAACGACGCTATCGCTTACATGCAGAAAAACGGCATCGTAATGGCTCCATCTAAAGCTGTTAACGCTGGTGGTGTAGCAGTTTCCGCACTGGAAATGAGCCAGAACTCCCAGAGACTGTCCTGGACTGCTGAAGAAGTAGATAAGAGATTATATGATATCATGAAAGATATCCACGACAACGCAGCTTCCGCTGCTGAAGAATTCGGTTTAGGTTACAACCTGATGAGCGGTGCTAACCTGGCTGGCTTCCGTAAAGTTGCTCGTGCTATGTACCAGCAGGGTGTATATTAATCGATACTCGACTCAGTCGATTCGATTAGCATCTTAATACGATGTTTCAAAGAGGATTCCTTTACAGGAGTCCTCTTTTTT
>DAISWV010000092.1:0-6234 GCA_036826195.1 Peptococcaceae bacterium
CATCTGGTGGAAAACGGCAACGACGGTCTGGTTGTTTGCGGTACCACAGCAGAAACCCCAACTTTAACCCATGAAGAAAAAGTAAACATCGTAAAAGCGGTAAAAGAAGCGATTGGCGGTAAAGCAGCCATCGTGGTTGGTACCGGTACCAACAGTACTGCTACTACTATCGAAGCATCCAAAGAAATGGAAGCACTGGGTGTAGACGGTCTGTTAGTGGTGGAACCATACTACAACAAACCATCTCAGGAAGGGATGTATCAGCACTTTAAAGCAGTTGCAGAAGCAGTAAACCTGCCTATCATTCTCTATAATATCCCTGGCCGCTGCGGTGTGAATATGAGCCCGGATTTAATTGCCCGCCTGTCTAAAATTGATAACATTGTAGCTGTAAAAGAAGCAGCAGGCAGCATTGAACAGGTAAGCCAGATTCGTCAGCTGGTTGATGATGACTTTATCATTTACAGTGGTGATGATTCTCTGACTCTGCCAATGATGGCTGTAGGCGGTTATGGTATTATCAGCGTGGCTGGTCATGTAGTAGGCAACCAGGTTCATGCAATGGTAGATGCGTACGCAGCCGGCAATGTTAAAGAAGCAGAAGCAATGCATCGTAAACTGTATCCAATCTTTAAATCTCTGTTTATCACCTCCAACCCTGTTCCTGTGAAATTTGCACTGGCTCAGCAGGGCTTTGGCAACGGCAAAGTTCGTCTGCCTCTGGTAGAAGCAAACGAAAAAGAACAGGAAGCTGTTCTGAAAACCATGAAAGACCTGGAATTAGTATAAGGTTCACATAAAAAATACAGAAGCCGTTTATTACTGTATGCTTTCGTGCAGCAGTGATAAGTGGCTTTTTTGTTTTTCAGCGCAAATACTTGACTGTAAGCTGTTTTTCGGGGATAATATATAAGAATATAGGCATTTTTATAAGGCAGTAACAGGAAGGAGTAACTATAGATATATGAAACCAGTTGTAGCAATTGTTGGCCGTCCGAATGTGGGCAAATCGACGCTGTTTAACCGTCTGACCCGCAGCCATCTGGCCATTGTAGAAGACTATCCGGGTGTAACCCGTGACCGTCTGTATCAGGATGCGGAATGGAATGACCGCAAGTTTACCTTAATTGATACCGGCGGGATTGAAGTAAAAAGTGATGATACCATTTTATCCCGTGTACGTAAACAGGCACAGGTGGCAATGGAAGAAGCCGATGTTATTATTTTTATGTGCGATGTTCGCGTTGGTGTTACCGTTGAAGATATGGAAATTGCCAATATGCTGCGCCGCACCAAAAAAGAAGTAATTCTGGCAGTTAACAAAGTAGAAAACTTTAACAAGCTGGATGATATTTACGAATATTATCAGCTGGGCCTGGGTGAACCATATCCGATTTCCGCAAGTCATGGTATGAATACCGGTGATTTATTAGATCGCTTAATGGAGCTTCTGGATGATTTTGAGGACGATGATTATGAACCAGATGTAATCAAAATTGCAGTGGTTGGTCGTCCAAACGTTGGGAAATCCTCTCTGACTAATGCTATTTTAGGGCAGGAACGTTCGATTGTAAGCAATATCCCAGGTACTACTCGTGATGCTATTGATACACCGTTTGAACGAAACGGGCAGCGCTATGTAATTGTGGATACAGCCGGCATGCGTCGCAAGAGCAAGGTGGCGGAAACCACAACCGAGCGTTACAGTGTTATCCGTTCTCTGCGCGCTGTAGACCGCTGCGATGCGGTACTGATGGTGATTAATGCAGAGGAAGGCTTAATCGAGCAGGATAAAAAAATTGTGGGCTATGCGCATGAGCAGGGGAAAGCCATTATTCTTGTTGTGAATAAATGGGACTTAATCGAAAAAGACGACAAAACCTCTGCTACCATGGAAAAGAAAATCCGCAGTGAACTGCTGTTTTTACAGTATGCGCCAATGGTTTTTGTATCAGCGGAAACCAAACAGCGTGTTCATAAAATCCTCGATATGGTGAATGTAGCAGTCGAACAGAACAACACCCGTATCAGCACCAGTGTGCTGAATGAGATTATCCGTGATGCGGTTCAGCTGAATCCGCCACCATCGGATAAAGGCAAACGTCTGAAAATCATGTATGCGACACAGAGCGGCGTAAAACCGCCTACCTTTGTGCTGTTTGTAAACGAACCGGAAATTATGCATTTCTCTTATGAGCGCTTCCTGGAAAACAAAATCCGTGAAAACTTCGGATTCGAAGGCACTCCTATTCGGTTTATTGTAAGAAAACGTTCTGCCGAAGAATAAGTGAGGAGTGATTGGTATGTGGATTGTAACCGCAATATGTGCCTATCTGATTGGTTCCATTCCGTTTGGTTATCTGGTAGGAAAATCAAAAGGGATTGATATTCGTCAGCATGGCAGCGGAAATGTAGGCTTTACCAATGTGTGGCGTACACTTGGCATTGGCTATGGTCTTGTAGTGCTTCTGTGTGACGGCTGGAAAGGCTGGATGGGTGCATTTCTGGGCTATCAGCTGGCTGGTGAAGCCGGTGCGCTGATTGGCGGTTTTATGGCTGTTATGGGTCATATGTTCAGCTGTTTCCTCAAATTCAAAGGCGGGAAAGGGATTGCAACCGGCGGTGGCGTGCTGCTGTTTATGTCGCCAATCACCCTTGCGATTCTGCTGGCTGAAGTTGCACTTGTCTGTCTGATTACACGGTACATGTCGCTGGCATCGATTCTGGCTGCATGGCTGGCTCCACTGCTTCTGTATTTCTTTGGGGCACCGAACAGTTATGTAATCGGGATTGGTGTGGCGGCAATGGTGGTAATTTTCCGTCATGTTCCAAATATTAAACGACTGATGAACGGCACAGAAAACAAGCTGGGTCATAAAAAGAAAACGGAGCCGGAGCAGGAAACAGAAAGTTCTAAGGCAGAAGGGAGTTCTGGCAAATGAGTAAAGTAACTGTATTAGGATGCGGGAGCTGGGGGACAGCTCTTGCAATTGTGCTGGCTCAGAAAGGACAGCCGGTACTGATGTGGTGCCGTCGTGAAGAACAGGCTGACGAAATGAACAGCACCCGTGAAAATAAAAAATATCTGCCTGGCGTAACCCTGCCGGAACCTATTCAGGTAACAACCGATCTGGTAAAAGCTCTGGATGATGTGGATTACCTGGTGCTGGCTGTGCCAAGCCAGACATTGCGCGAAAATCTGAACAACATCAAAGATCTGCTGCCGGCAAAAACGGTGCTGATTAATACAGCAAAAGGTCTGGAAGTCGGTACAAAACTGCGTATGAGCCAGATTGTGGAGGAAATCATTCCAGGCAGTCTGAACCGGTTTGTAGCACTTTACGGCCCAAGCCATGCAGAGGAAGTGGGTCGTGAAATTCCAACCGCAGTGGTATCCTGTTCGCAGAATGCGAAAGTAGCGGAAGAGGTGCAGGATTTATTTATCGCACCGGCGTTCCGTGTGTATACCAATAACGATTTAATCGGCACAGAAATCGGCGGGGCTATTAAAAACATCATTGCGATTGCTACCGGTGCAGCCATTGGTATGGGGCTTGGTGATAACAGCCAGGCGGCACTCTTGACTCGCGGCATGGCAGAAATTACCCGTCTGGGTACAAAACTGGGTGCAGACCCGATGACCTTTGCCGGCTTAACCGGTATTGGTGATTTAGTGGTAACCTGTACCAGCCGACACAGTCGAAATCATCGCTGCGGTTTGGCATTGGGCCAGGGAAAGAAACTGGATGAAATCTTAAACGATATGGGTATGGTAGTAGAAGGTGTAAAAACTACAAAAGCGACTGTGGAACTGGCGCGTGAGCTGGGAATTTCTATGCCGATTGCTGAAACCATGTATAAAGTGCTGTTTGAGGATTTCCCTGTTCAGCAGGCTGTTGTTGAGCTGATGGGCCGTAATAAGAAAAGCGAACGGGAAAAGGAAATGCTGGGCGTGTAATGCAGCGTAACAGTACTTGTATGAACATAAAAGAAAGAACTGTCTGAACAATATGTCGAGGTGATTTCTATGAAACGCAATCCAATTGCAAAAGGGGTACGGGCAATCTGGAATATGAAAGCCTCATTGCCTCTGGCAGTGAATCTGATGGCTGATTCTCGCGTGGAGCGCACAAACAAGCTGGTATTTCTGTTTGTGACCATTGGATATCTGCTGTTCCCGTTTGACTTTATCTTTGACTTTCCGCTGTTTGGTCATATTGATGACCTGGCTATTCTGCTGTATATGCTGAACTGGTTTATTACAAAGACACCGAAGGATATACTGGACGAATACGGCTGGGATGAGCTGAAAGCGCAGAAACGGCAGGAGAAAGCTGCAAAAAAACGGGAGAAAGAAGCAAAGAAGAAAGAAGAGAAGAACGCTCAGGCTATGGCGATGATTGCCAAAGTGATGGGCAGAAGCGAATAAACTGTCTGGATGTATTCCAGAACTGACAGAAGGTGAATAACATGATTATTGATTTGCAGAATGTAAGCTACCGGAAAAACGGAAAACTGATTCTGGATGGCGTCAACTGGCAGGTAGAAGCCGGTGAACACTGGATTATCCTGGGGTTAAACGGATCCGGAAAAACAACTCTGCTTAATATGATTAACGGGTATATCTTTCCTCTTTACGGCGGCTATGCAAATGTGCTTGGCTATCAGTTTGGCAACTGTCCGATTGCAGACTTGCGTAAACATATCGGCTGGATCAGTAATGCACTGACCGAAAATATTCCGGTGAACGATACTCCGCTGGAGATTATTCTAAGCGGCAAGTTTGCAAGTCTTGGCCTGTGGGAGCAGGTTGGCGAGGAGGATATTGCCAAAGCCGAAGCCGTTATGGAAAAGCTGGGCATCATGAAGCTGCGTGATCGTACCTTTTCCAGCCTCTCGCAGGGGGAAAAACAGAAGGTGGTAATTGGTCGCGCCTTAATCAGTGATCCAGAGATTATTATTTTTGACGAGGCCTGCAATGGTCTTGATATCTTTGCCAAGAAGGATTTGTACAGCCTCATTGAAAAGCTTGCCGAAGACAAAAAGAGCATCTTCTTTGTAACCCATAACACCGATGAGATTCTTCCAATGTTTAATAAAGCACTGTTAATCAAAGAAGGTAAAATTCACTCCAAAGGCGATCTGAAAGAGGTTATTCAATTAGAGAACCTGCAGGATTTCTATGGTTCTGAGGTAGATGTATTTGAGCGGAACAACCGCTTCTTTATTCATGCAAAGTAAGACATCATTGTGATAGTTAAAACGATAAAAATGAAGGACTGCATATATTACCATCAATCCGGCTTTTGCTGGATCTGGTAATATAGCAGTCCTTTTTTGTATGCGCATTGTTTATGACTATCATGCTTTCCAGAGCTTTTTATCCAGTGTGCGATACTGAATGGCTTCGGCTAAATGAGCGAGTTCAATATGTTCTGAGCCGGCTAAGTCGGCAATAGTGCGGGCCACTTTTAAAATGCGGCTGTGGGCACGGGCGCTTAATCCCAGTTTCTGAAATGCCTGTTCCAGAAAGGCGCTGCTTTTGTCGTCAAGCTGACAGAATGACTGAATCTGCGATGCACTCATAGCTCCATTATGGAAAGTACCGGAACCTGCAAAACGCTTCTGCTGTATTTCACGGGCAGCAATCACACGCTTGCGGATAGTAGCGGAATCTTCTTCCGGTTCTGTGCGGTGCAGCTCCTGAAAAGTAACAGGAACCACTTCCAGCTGCAGATCAAACCGATCCAGTAAAGGCCCGGATATTTTATTGCGGTAACGCTGCAATGCCGCAGGAGAACAGGTGCAGTCCCGGTTGGGGTCGTTAAAATAACCGCAGGGGCATGGATTCATAGAAGCCGCCAGCAAAAAACGGCATGGAAATGTAATCTGAGCCTGTACACGCGATACGGTGACTTCGCCGTCTTCTAACGGCTGTCGCAGAGCTTCCAGCACTTCGCGCTTATATTCAGGGAACTCGTCCAGAAACAGGACACCATGATGAGACAGGGAGACTTCACCAGGATGCGGTATCCGTCCGCCGCCTATGATGCTGGCTGCCGATGCGCTGTGATGCGGCGAGCGAAACGGCCGGTTTATAATTAACGGCTCCTTTTTACTTAACAGGCCTGCAATGCTGTATATTTTACTAAGCGACAGGCTTTCTTCAAAGGTCAGCGGCGGCAGAATACCGGGCAGTGCCTGCGACAGCATGGTCTTACCAGAACCGGGGGA
>DAISWV010000093.1:0-6231 GCA_036826195.1 Peptococcaceae bacterium
TCAGGTTCTGGTTACGGTCTAAGATTTTGTAGATTCTTTCTCTGCCTTTTTTGTAGTCTGTACTCCCTGCGTTAGCATCCATGATGTGCTGTTCGTGTGGAGAGTAGCAGCATTGAATTGGCTGTGTCATGGTGGTAATCATCCTTTCTTCTAATAAAAAATAGTTTATTTTCTATTGGAGCGTTTTGCCCCAACCTTTACCTGTTTTAATTATACCCACGGGGACAACTTTATACAACACATTAGTATCTCTTATTCCTTCCATGGAACGCCTTATTGCAACTATAAGTTGCAATTCAATTAAGACAATTCTGAAAAGACTGCATGGTTGAGTGGTTTATTTCAACTAGCTATAAATAAGGAAAAAAAGAATTTCTATACAAGCAGAGAAGTGATATTGTTTCCGAAGAAAAAATATGGTAAACTGTTGGAAACATCTTTGTACTATTGCAGTTAAAAGGTGTAACAAACACGTTTGAAAATCAGAAAAGTCCATGACAAAACAGAGCTATGGACAGAAAAACAAATACATATTGAATGAAAAAGGAGAAAATTTTATGAAAACAACTGCTGTCATTCTGGCAGCCGGCCAAGGCACCAGAATGAAATCAAAACTGCCAAAAGTATTGCATAAAGCACTGGGAAAGCCAATGGTGCAGTGGGTCATTGATATTCTGAGCCAGGCTGGTGTAGAGGATAAAATCGCTGTGCTGGGTCACGGCGGGGAACAGGTTGCTTCAGTTGTAGAAGGGCAGGCTGACATTGTGTATCAGACAGAGCAGCTAGGTACCGGTCATGCTGTTATGCAGGCTGCCCCGGTACTGAATGCAGATAATAACTGCGTACTGGTTATCTGCGGTGATACTCCTCTGCTGCGTGCGGAAACGATTCAGGCGCTGATTAAACAGCATCAGGCAGAAGGCAATGCGGTGACACTGCTGACAGCGCATGCAGAAAATCCGACCGGCTATGGCCGTATTGTGCGGGATGCCCAGCAGATTAAAGCGATTGTAGAGCAGAAAGATGCCAATGAAGAACAGAAGCTGATTAAAGAAATTAACACGGGTACCTATTGCTTTGATCAGAAATTCCTGCTGCAGTATTTATCTGCTCTGGATACAAACAATGCACAGAAAGAGTACTACCTGACTGACTTAATTCGAATTGCCAATGAACATGCGCTGCCGGTTGGAGGGTATGTGCTGGGTGATTTCAGTGAAAGTCTGGGTGTAAACAATCGCATTCAGCTGTCGCAGGCCGAAGCGGTTCTGCGGCGCCGCAAATGTGAAGAGGTTATGACGGCGGGCGTTACTCTGATTGATCCGGCTGCAACCTATATCGGAGCGGATGTTGTAATCGGAAATGATACCATTATTTATCCGAATGTTGTGCTGGAAGGTAAAACCGTTATCGGCAGCGATAATGTAATTGGGATGAACTGTCGTTTTGTGGACAGCGTGATTGGTGATGGCAACGATATTCAGAGCACGGTTATTACGGAAAGCCAAGTAGGAAATGGCTGCAAAATCGGGCCAATGGCATATCTGCGTCCTGGTACTGTGCTGGCCAACAACGTAAAAATCGGTGATTTTGTAGAAGTGAAGAAATCGCAGGTTGGCGAAGGCAGCAAAATTCCGCATCTGTCCTATGTTGGCGATTCGGTTGTTGGCAGCAAAGTTAACATTGGCTGCGGCACCATTACCTGCAACTATGATGGCGTTCATAAATACCAGACTGTCATCAAAGATGGCGCTTTTATTGGCAGCAACACCAATCTGGTGGCTCCAGTTACGGTTGAAGAAAATGCATTCATCGGGGCTGGCTCCACGATTACGAAGGATGTTCCAGACAGTGCACTGGCAGTCACCCGAGCTGATTTACGATTAAAAGAAAACTGGCGGAAAAAGAAATAAAACAAAATATTTTCTTATCTTTTCTAGAAATATCGACAAATAAAGGTTGAGTTTGCCCGACAGATTGAGTATTATAGATATAGCACAGCATAGAACTGGTTAGGGGGAGAAACCAAATGAATACAGAAAAAAAAATCGGCAATTTAAAATTATTCACTGGGAATGCGAATCCTGAACTGGCAAAGGAAATCGCAGAATACATTGGTACAAAACTGGGTGATGCACAGGTAAAACACTTCAGCGATGGTGAAATCAGCATCATGATTGATGAAAGTGTACGCGGTGATGATGTTTATATCATTCAGCCAACCTGCACACCAGTAAATGATAACATGATGGAACTGTTAATCATGATCGATGCGGCACGTCGCGCATCTGCAAAACGCATTACAGCAGTTCTGCCTTACTATGGTTACGCTCGTCAGGATCGTAAATCCCGCGGCCGCGAACCAATCACTGCAAAACTGGTTGCAAACCTGATTACACAGGCTGGCGCACGCCGTGTATTAGCAATGGATTTACACGCTCAGCAGATTCAGGGCTTCTTTGATATTCCGCTGGACAACCTGATGGGTCTGCCGATTCTGGCTGATTACTATAAACACAAAGATACCGAAAATCTGGTAGTAGTATCTCCAGATATGGGCGGTGTGGCTAGAGCAAGAAATCTGGCAGAACAGATTGGTGTTCCTCTGGCAATTATCGATAAGAGAAGACCAAGACCAAATGTATCTGAAGTTATGAATATCATTGGTGATATCGAAGGCAAAGAAGTAATTCTGGTTGATGATATGATTGATACCGCTGGTACTATTACAAACGGTGCACAGGCTCTGATGGACAGAGGTGCAAAATGCGTTGATGCATGCTGTACACATCCAGTATTATCTGGCCCTGCTATTGAACGCATCGAAAAATCTCCAATTCAGGAACTGGTTACAACCAACACCATTCCTCTGGGCGACAAAAAATGTGACAAAATCAAAGTTCTGTCCGTTGCACCAGTTATCGGGGAAGCAATTCTGCGTATCCACAACGACAGATCGGTTAGCGACCTGTTCCGTTAATCTGAAAATCTATAGAGTGTCTCAGAGCTGTCGTATAACTGCGGCAGCTCTTTTTGTGCATGTTATCAAGCAGGCTGCATAGAGATGCTATTTGTTTTTTCTATATGTTTCTGTGTAGAAAAGCAGTATCCGTGCAAAGGAAATGCCTGAAAAACGGCGAAACAATCAAGTGAAGAACAGAAGACCAAAAAGACAACAAAGATATACATAAAAAGTCATAACAAGTCGAAGAATCTTTTCTGATTCCTCGGCTTTGCTGTGTTTGTATGAAATCTGGAAAGGGGTTTATTTATGAAAATGATTATCGGCCTGGGCAATCCGGGAAAGGAATATGCAAATACAAAACATAACGTAGGTTTTATGGTGATTGATGCTATTGCAAAAGAACTGAATGAAGCTGTTGAGAAAAAACAGTGCCAGGCACTGACACAGGTAGTAAACTGGGACGGCGAGAAAATTCTGCTGGTGAAACCCCAGACTTACATGAATCTGAGCGGTCAGTCGGTAATGGAACTGCTGAATTATTATAATGATCGTATTGATGATCTGCTCGTTATTCATGATGATTTAGATCTGCCTCCGGGGCAGCTGCGCTTTAAACAGGGCGGTGGTGCCGGCGGACATAATGGCATTAAAAATATTATTGCCCATCTCAATTCCAATGATTTCGACCGGCTGAAAATCGGTATTGGGAAAGCAAAGTATGATACAAAAGATTATGTTCTGACCCCGTTTACCGGTGCAGATAAAAAAGCTATCGAAGAAGCGGTGGAACAGTCTGTAGGGGCTGTGAAAGCGTGGATGACAGAAGGTATTGCACCGGCGATGAATCGATATAATAGTAAGGCGAAGTAATTTTTTGTGCAGCGGTATTGCATTGCGCAGTAATGAAGATGAAATCTTAATATTGTTTCACGTGAAACATTAAAAATAACCGAATGAATGAGGTGAGAATACATGAAAGCTGAAAAAACAGAGCTGCTGGATTTTCTGCTGCAGGATTCAGAGATTGAAAAAGTCAGACAGTATCTGGATTTGCGCGGAGAGGCGACGGTGTATGGCCTGTATGAAGGACAGCGTACTTTGACAATGGCAGCTCTTGCAAAACAGCAGGCGGACAGAAATCTGCTTGTGGTTTGCGATACGGAAAAACGGGCGAAAGAAGTCTGGGAGGATATGGTGAATCTTTTACCAGGCTATGAAGCGCTTTATTTTCCGGCTCTGGAGATGATTCCGTATGAAGTGATTGCACAAAGCGGGGAACTGGAGCAGAAACGTCTTGAAGTGTTATCCAGTCTGCTGCTGGAACGGGAAAAACCTTTTGCGGTTGTAGCAACCATGGAGGGGTTAAGCAAAAAACTGCTTCCGGCTGATGATTTTAAGCAGGGGATGTTATTAGTAGAAGTTGGCCAGCAGATGGAACAGCAGGATTTAAGAACACATCTGGTAACATACGGCTATGAATTTACAGAACAGGTAGAACGTCCTGGTCAGTTTTCGGTGCGCGGCGGTATTTTTGATATCTATTCGGCTAACTATAAAAATCCATTGCGCCTGGAGTTCTTTGATGATGAGGTGGATTCTATCCGCTTTTTTGAAACATCCAGTCAGTGTTCCATTGAAAAAGTCAAGCAGGCATGGCTGGTGCCGGGACGGGAATTTTTTCTGCTTCCGCAGTGCAAAGAAGACGGGATAGAAGAAATTCGCCGCCAGTTCAATTACCAGATAGAACAGCTTGCAAAACGAAAAGAACGGGAACCGCTGGAGCGTTTGCAGGGAAAAATTGGCGAACTGCTGGAAAAACTGCAGCAGAATGCGTGCTTTACAGGACTTGAACAGTATCAGACATTTTTTTATCCGGAAGCAGCCAGTTTGTGTGATTATATGGGCAGCAGGCTGTTTGTGGTTCTGGATGAAGCTAACCGCATTCAGGAAGCGCAGGAATATCTGGAAAAAGAGCGGCGGCAGTCTTTTGGCGAACTGCTTTTAAAAGGCGGGGCGTTGCCCGGGCAGGCAGCATATTTTTATGAATTGCGTGAACTGGTAACCCTGTTTGAACCGATACGGCATCTTTGTTTTTCGCTTCTGCCAAAGCAGTCGGTGTTTCAGCAGTATGAAGAACGTATGACTGTGGACTGTCAGAATATCTCTTCTTTTTTCGGTAATCCGCAGCTTTTAGTGGAAGAACTGCAAACCTGGCAGAAACAGAAATACAGCATTCTGGTTCTGCTGACTTCGGAGGCAAAAGCGCTGCGTCTGCAGCAGATGCTGAGTGACAATGATATTCTCTGCAGCTGGATAGCAGACCGTTATCAGATGGATCCGGGACAAATTTATCTGGCGTACGGAAATATCAGTCATGGGGCGCGATTCCCGCAAAGCAGACTGGTAGTTATCAGTGAAACGGAAGTATTTCAGCAGCAGAGAAAACGGGTAAACAAGAAATTTTTCCAGGAAGATGGTCAGAAAATCACCCAGTTAGATGATCTGAAGGTGGGCGATTATGTGGTTCATATGAATCACGGTATCGGTCGTTATATGGGCATTGAGCGGCTGAATGTGCAGGATGTTGAGCGCGATTATCTGATTATAAAATATTCCGATGATGGAAAGCTGTATATTCCGGTAGAACAGTTTGATCTGCTGCAAAAATATACCGTGAATGAAGGCAGTGCGCCGCGCGTAAACAAACTGGGCGGCAGTGAATGGCAGCGTACCAAAAATAAGGTAAAAGCGTCGGTGGAAAAACTGGCAGAAGGCCTTCTGCAGATTTATGCGCGCAGAAAAAGTCAGGAAGGATATGCTTTTTCACCGGATGATCAGTGGCAGAAGGAATTTGAAGAGGCCTTTCCGTATGTGGAGACAGAAGACCAGCTGCGTGCGATTGAGGATGTAAAGCGTGACATGATGTCCTCTACGGTAATGGATCGTCTGATTTGCGGCGACGTAGGCTATGGGAAAACAGAAGTGGCGATTCGTGCGGCCTTTAAGGCTGTAAATGACGGCAAGCAGGTTGCCATACTGGTACCGACCACGGTTCTGGCCCAGCAGCATTATAATACGTTTTTAAGCCGCTTTCACGCGTATGGGGTGCGGGTGGAAATGCTTAGCCGGTTTACAACGCCGAAGCATCAGAAGGAAATTGTGGATGGCTTAAAAGCGGGCTCGGTGGATGTAGTTGTCGGCACCCATAAACTGTTGAGCAAAAGCATCAGCTTTCATGATTTAGGGTTACTGGTAGTGGATGAAGA